>JAQBQI010000494.1 GCA_028287085.1 Myxococcaceae bacterium | reverse complement strand
GGACTCCTCCCTACCAACGGGGGCGATGGGGGCGACCACGAAGGAAGTCCGCTTGCGGACTTCGGGGGGCGGCTCACGGATCCCACCCTTGCCGCGGGCTTCAGCCCGTCGGCAAGGCTCCGGAGGGGGCGAGAGAGCGGTCAGAACGTGGCGACCGCGCCGAGGTGGAAGGCCCAGTCGCTGGTGACGCCGTTGCTCAAGCCCGACCAGCGGTAGTACTCGGTCGAGGCCTTCAATCGATAGCCGCGCTCGACGACGTACTGGGCGCCGAGGGTGAAGCGGTTGACGGTCGCCTCGAAGGCCACCGGCGAGCCGGGCGCGACGTTGCCGCGGCGGCGCATGCCGTCCCAGCGCGCGATGAGGTCGAGGTTGCGCAGCACGGGCTGCTCGACCTCGACGTACCAGCCGTCGCGAACCTGAAAGGTGCGCTCGGGCAGCGACCCGTCGGGCAGCGTCTGGAGGGCGTAGGCGAAGCGCTCCTGCTCGGCGGCGTACATGTCCGTGCGGCGGATGAGGTACTCGGCGCGCACGTTGGTGCGGCCCGCGCGGAGGTAGAGGTCGGCCCCGAGCACGGTGTACGTCATGCGCGCGCGGGTGTCGTAGGCGCCCCAGATGGCCGATCCGCCGACGGTGAGGTCGACGCGGTCGGCGAGGCGCGCGGTGAGCCCGACGCGGCCGCCCACCGAGGGCTGCGAGTTGTTGTCGATGTAATAGGGCGAGGCCGAGCGCGACGCGATGAAGTCGACGTCGTAGGGGGTGTCGGTGTTGGCGCGCAGCCCCGCGACGGCGTGGGCGGCGTAGTCGAGCTGCAGCTGGCGGCCGAAGAAGTGCGAGCCGGAGAGCTCGACGCCGTTGTCGACGTAAGGGGACGGCAGCACCGAGCGGCCGAAGTCGTTCATGCGGAGCATGCGGCCCATGTCGTAGGGCAGGGGCTTGTCGCTGAGGCGGTGGTTGCCCGGGTCGTGGCGCAGCCCGAACTCGCCGAAGGTCGGCGAGAAGCGCCCCACGCGGACGTTGAACTCGTCGGCGAGGCGGAAGTCGACGTAGGCCATGCCGACCTCGAAGCCGTGGCAGCCGAAGCAGGCCTTCACGTTGGCCGAGGCGTGCGAGGAGATGTCGACGGCGAGCTTGAGGGAAAGCTCTTCGGTGAAGCCGTCGAGGGTGTGGCTGGCGGGCCGGGGGTCGCTGCGCCCGAAGGGGGTGAAGAGGTAGTCGAGCTGGAGGGTGCCCGCGAGGTTGAGGTCGATCGATTGGGCCACGAAGGGGCTGAGCACCCCGACGAGGCAGAGCAGAAGCATCAACGCCCGCGATTTCATCGCGAACCTCCCACGCCGCCATCGGGCGAGCGCCTTGCGGCCGAGTACCAGGTGAGAAAGCGGAGCAGCCCGGGGACCTCGTCGGCGGCGATGCCCGACGAGGGCATGCGGCGCATGCGGTTGACGTACTCGCGCCAGTGCTCTTCGGAGCTGATGCGCGCGTTGAGCGGGCGGGAGAGCGAGTGGCAGCGCGAGCACCGCCGGGCGAAGAGCTCGTAGTCGGCGCGCAAGGGCGCCGGCACCGACTCGACGTCAAGGCCCTCGCCGCGCTGGTAGGCCGCGCACCCCAGGAGGACGGCGACGGTCAAGAACGCCACCTGCCGCATCGCCACGGATTGGGCCACAGCGCGGCGGCGGCAGGCAACGGGAAAGCGCTCAGCGCCCGAGCACCTCGTCGAAGAAGCGCACCAGCTCGCCGTAGGCGCGCACGCGGTTCTCGCGGCGGAAGATGCCGTGCCCCTCGTTCTCGAAGCGGATGTACTCGACGCGCTGCCGGCGGGCGCGCAGGGCCGCGACGATCTGCTCGGCCTCGGTGACGGGGACGCGCGGGTCGTTGGCGCCGTGGATGACGAAGAGGGGCGCGCGGATGCGGTCGACGCGGTGGATGGGCGAGATGCGGTCGAGCACGGCGCCGTCGCGGGCGAGCGAGCCGTACTCGGCCTCGCGGAGGGCGCGCCGGTACGAGGCCGTGCGCTCGAGGAAGGTGCGGAAGTTGGCGATGCCGACGATGTCGCAGCCGGCGGCCCAGAGCTCGGGGTCGAGCGTGAGGGCGGCGAGCACCATGTAGCCGCCGTACGATCCGCCGAGGACGGCGATGCGGTCGGGGTGCACGCCCTCGCGGGTGCGCAGCCAGCGGTTGACGGCGGCGAGGTCGCGCACGCTGTCCTCGCGGAGCGCGACGTCGTCGAGGTGGGAGAAGCGCTTGCCGTAGCCGGTCGAGCCGCGGACGTTGGGCGCGGCGACCACGTAGCCGTGGCCCACCAGATATTGAATCACGGCGTTGAAGTAGGGATTGAACTGCCCCTCGGGGCCGCCGTGCACCCAGACCACCGAGGGGGCGCGCTCGCCCGGGCGCAGTCCGCGCGGGGTGTAGAGGAAGACCGGCACGTCGAGCCCGTCGAAGCTGCGCACGTGCTCGAGGGTGGGCTCGACGAGGGTGCTCGGGTCGAGGCCGGCGTGGTCGCTCGCGGTGACGGCGGAGACGGCGCCGGTGGCGGTCTCGACGCGGTAGACCTCGTCGGGCGAGGTGGCGCGCGAGAGGTCGACGAAGAGGGAGGATCCGTCGTGGGCGAAGGCGATGGAGGTGACCACGCCGGGCGGCAGGGCCGGGCGGGCGCGCTCGCGGGGGTGGGCCGGGTCGGCGACGTCGTAGAGCCGCAGCTGGCTGTAGCCCTCGACGTTGACGACGGCCGCGAGGGCGTCGCGGGCGAGCTCGATCGACTCGATGTCGTGGTCGTCGGTGATGACGAAGGTGGGCGCGCCGGCGAGGGGCGCGTCGACGGGGAGGAGGGCGAGGTTCATGGCCTCGCGCCCGTGGTCGGAGAGCACGAAGAGGTGGCGCCCGTCGCGGGTGAAGGTGGGGTGTTGATAGCGGACGTCGCCCTGGTGGGCAGTGAGCCGCAGCGGCGCCGCGGCCGGCGTGGCGGGGTTGAGGGCGACGACGAAGACGTCCTGGTCGAAGTTGGAGCGCTCCTCGGTGACGGCGAGGAGGCTGCCGTCGGGGGAGAAGCTGACGGCCTCGTGGTGGCCGGCGGCCTCGAAGACCCGGCGGGCGGCGCCGTCGTCGGCGGGCCGCACGTAGACGTCGAAGTCGCCGGCCGAGCGGCTGTTGGCGGCGTAGGCGAGCTGGCGGCCGTCGTCGGAGAGGGCGCCGAAGAGCACCTTCACGCGGGCTTCGGGCGTGAGCGAGACCATCGCGCCGCCGTCGGGGAGCGCGCGGTAGAGCTGGGTGTTCTCGTCGCCGCCGACGTCGCGGCCGAAGTAGACGTAGCGCCCGTCGGGGGCATAGGAGACGAACTGCACGCGCTCGGTGGCGGTGACGAGCCGCCGCCATTCGGTCTCGCCGACGGGCGCGGCGCCGACGCCGATCGAATAGGGCTGCGGGAGGCCGGCGGTGTCGGAGAGGAAGGCGACGGTGCGCCCGTCGGGCGAGGGCGACGGGGCCCACGCGCGGTGCACGTTGAGCAGCTGGTCGAGCGTCGGGCCCGAGCGGGGCTGCCAGCGCACGGTGGGCCGCGGGGGCCGGGCGGCGCAGGCGGAGACGACGGCGGCGAGGCACAGGGCGAGAGGGCGGCGCATGGCGCCGCTGATATCACACAACGCGCGGCGGACGGCTCAGCCCAGGGCCTGGAGGTACTCCGCCAGCAGGGTCTTGGTCGCGCCCAGGTTGGGGAAGTACACCTCGACCTTCAGCTCGGCCCCGGTGAATACCGTCTTCACGGTGCCGACGCCGAACTTCATGTGGCGCACCCGCATGCCGCGCTGCCAGGCCCCCGCGGCGTCGTCGCGCACCAGCACCGGCCCGTCGTGCGCGGGCACCTCGGGCTCGCGCGCCCGCGGCGGCACCGGATCGCGCTCCACCCGATAGCCACTCCCGCCGCCCCGGTTTCCCCAGGCCCCACCGCCGTCACGCGACGACTCGCCCACGTGCCGCCGCGCGACCTTCCCCGACAGCACCTCCGGCGGAATCTCCAGCAGGAACCTCGACGGGGGGTTGATGCGCGTCTGCCCGAAGATCTGCCGGAAGCGCGTGAACGACATCGTGAGGTGCTCCCGCGCGCGGGTGATGGCCACGTACGCGAGGCGCCGCTCTTCCTCCATCTCTTCGGGGTCCGCGCCCTCTTCGGTTCCCTTGTAGGGAAACATCCCGTCTTCCATGGCGGCGATGAACACCGCGCGAAACTCCAGCCCCTTGGCCGAGTGCACGGTCATCATCGACACCCTGGGGACGTCCTCGCCCTGCGGGGTCTCTTCATTGAGGGTCACCCGCTCGAGGTATCCCGACAGGGTGGGCTCGTCGGCCTCCTGGGCGTACTCGTGCATCGAGCCCAGCAGCTCCTGGATGTTCTCCTGGCGCGTCTCGTTCTCGATGTCCTTGTTGTCCTCCAGCATCCGGGCGTAGCCCGTCTTCTGGAACACGAGATTCCCCGCCTCCGCGGGCCGGTCGAGCATCCCCGCGGCCTCGCGCCGGATCTCTCCCATCAAGAGATAGAATCCCGCCAGCGCCTTGCGCGCGGCCCCCGCCACGTCGGGGGGCAGGTCGCCGGAGGCCAGCAGCTTCCAGATCGAGGTCTGCCGCGCGGTCGCGTGCGCGGTCACCCGGTCGAGCGTGGTCTTGCCGATCTTGCGCGGCGGCGTGTTGACCACCCGCAAGAGGCTCACGTCGTCGTTGGGATTGAGCACCATGCGCAGGTACGCGAGGATGTCCTTCACCTCGGCGCGCTCGTAGAAGCGCATTCCGCCGTAGATCATGTACGGCACGTTGGCCGCCCGCATGGCGTCCTCCAGCGGCCGCGACTGCGCGTGGATGCGGTAGAACACCGCGACCTCCTTGGCGGGCACCCCCGTCGCGAGCGCGGACTTCACCCCGTGGGCGATGCGCCGCGCCTCGTCGCGCTCGTCTTCGCAGGGCAAGAGCTCGATGAGCGCGCCCTCGTCGTTGCGGGTGAAGAGGGTCTTGCCCACGCGCTGCTGCGCCTTGGAGATCACCGCGTTGGCCGCGCGCAGGATGCGCTGCGTACTGCGGTAGTTCTGTTCGAGTTTGACCACCAGGGCGTCGGGGAAGTCACGGCTGAAGAACTGGATGTTGCGCACGTCGGCGCCGCGCCATTTGTAGATGGCCTGGTCGTCGTCGCCCACCACACAGAGATTGCGGTGTTCATTGACGATCGCGCGCAGCATTCGATACTGCGCCGCGTTGGTGTCCTGAAACTCATCGACCAGCAGGTATTGAAACTGCTCCTGGAGTTCTTCGCGCACGCTGGCGTCGCGCTCGACGAGCTGCGTGAGGCGCGAGAGCAGGTCGCCGAAATCCACGGCGCCGTTCTTGGTGAGGTGGGTCTCGTAGGCCTCCCAGGCGCGGGCGATGAGCTTGTCGTGCTGGGTGACGGCCTTCGCCATGAGGTCGGCGGGAGTGAGCACCTCCTGCTTGGCGCGGTCGATGGCGCCGAGGGCGTTGCGTATCGGGAGAAACTTCTCGTCGATCTTGAGCTCGTCGAAGACGCGGTTCATCACCGAGCGCTGGTCGCCGTCGTCGTAGATGGCGAAGTCCTGGCGCAGCCCGGCGCGCTCGTGAAAGCGGCGCAGCAGGCGCGCCCCGAGGGCGTGGAAGGTCGAGATCCAGAGGCCGCGGGCGCGCTCGTGGCCGACGATGCGGTGGAGGCGCTCGCGCATCTCCTGGGCGGCCTTGTTGGTGAAGGTCACCGCGAGCACCCGCCACGGGGGCACGTTCTTCTCGTCGAGGATGTGGGCGATGCGGAAGGTGATGACCCGGGTCTTGCCCGAGCCGGCGCCCGCGAAGACGAGCAGCGGGCCTTCGGTGCGGAGGGCGGCTTCGAGCTGCGGGGGGTTCAGCTCGCGGGCGAGGGCGTCGCGGTCGATCAAGGGCGGGGGGTTCCTACGGGGCGTCGTCGAAGGAGAGGTCGTCGGGGTTGGCGTGGGCGTCGGCCATGGACCAGAACGCGCGCACTTCATCCAACGACGAGAGGCGCGAGGCGGGCGGGAGCGAGTCGATGAGGGTCTGGCCGTAGCTGCGCGTGACGATGCGCCGGTCGAGAATGGCCACGATGCCGACGTCCTTGCGGGTGCGGATCAAGCGACCGAATCCCTGCTTCAACGCGAGCGCGGCGGCGGGCACCTGGAGCGCCTCGAAGGGCCTGATGCCCTGCTCGATCAATCGCGCGATGCGGGCGCCCGTGACGGGGTCGTTGGGGGCGTCGAAGGGCAGCTTGTCGATGATGACGAGGCGCAGCGCGCGGCCGGGGACGTCGACGCCCTCCCAGAAGCTCGACGTGGCGAAGAGCACGCCGTCGTGGGCGGCGCGGAAGCGCTCGAGCAGCACGCGCTTGGGCAGCTGGCCCTGCACCCAGGTGGGGAAGGGCCACGACTCGCCCAGGGCGTCGTGGAGGGCGCGCATCACGCGCAGGCTGGTGCAGAGCACGAAGGCCCCGCCGCCGGTGATGGCGACGAGCTTGCGAATCTCGGCGACGGCGGCGTCCATCCAGCGCTCGTCGCGCGGTTCGGGGAGGTTGCGGGGGATGTAGAGCCCGGCCTGCTCGCCGTAGTCGAAGGGGGAGGGGAGCGAGTGCTCGGCGGTCTCTTCGGGCATGCCGAGGCGCTGCCGGATGAAGGAGAAATCGCCGCCGGTGGAGAGCGTCGCGGAGGCGAGGATGACCGCGCCCTTGCGGCTCCAGAGGCGCTCTTGCATCAGCGGGCCGATCTCGACGGGCGAGGCCCCGATGGCGCCGCCGCCGCGCGCGTCGGGCTCGGCGAAGGCGACGTGGGTCTGGGACTCCTGGTCGAGCACGGTCGAGAGCGACTCCTTGAGGGTGGCGGCGCGGCGCGAGACCGCGAGGAGCTGGTCGCTCGACCCGACGAAGTCGCGCACGTGGCCGAGGAGGCCGTCGAGCCCGTCCATGAGCTGGCGGGCGCCGTCGTCGAAGTCGCCGTGGCGCATCGAGGGTTGCAGCAGCAGGCGGCCGCTGGTGCGCGGGATGGCGGCGAAGAGGCGCAGGGCGCCGGCCGAGAGCTGCATGAGGGTGCGCAGCACGGACTGCTCGCGCGAGCGGTCGACGAAGAAGCCGGCGGCGCGCAGGGCGCGGTCGGCGTCGCGGGCGAGGGTGTCGACGCGGGCGCGGGTGAGCCGCACGCCGAAGAACTCGGTGGCGACGTCTTCGAGCGCGTGGGCCTCGTCGAAGATGATGGCGTCGTAGTCGGGGAGGGCCTGCGCGCCGGAGAATCCGTTGCGCAGCGAGAGGTCGGCGCAGAAGAGGTGGTGGTTGGTGACGATGATCTGCGAGGCCTCGGCGGCGCGGCGCATCCTGGTGACGAAGCACTCGTCGTAGAAGCGGCACTTGGCGCCGATGCGGGTGTCGGAGCTGGAGGTCACCTCGCGCCAGACGGGGGCGTCTTCGGGGAGCGAGGGGAGGTCGCTGCGGTCGCCGGTCTCGGTGCGCTCGACCCAGTCGAGCACGCGGTCGATGCCGCGCTCGGGCGCGACGGCGCCGGTGACGATGGCCTGGCGGTACTCCTCGAGGCGGCGCTTGCAGACGTAGTTCGACAAGCCCTTCACGAGGGTGACGTCGGGGTGCAGTCCGAGGCGGCGGATGGTGGGGATGTCTTTTTCGACGAGCTGCTCGCCGAGGGCCTTGGTGGCGGTGGAGATGACCACGCGCTGCGCGCTCTCGGCCGCGGGGACGAGGTACGCGAGGGACTTGCCCGTGCCGGTGCCGGCCTCGACGAGGAGGGTGGTGCCCTCGCGCAGGGCGCGCTCGACGGCGTCGGCCATCCGAAGCTGTTCCTCGCGGGGTTCGTACCCGGGGAGCACCTTCGCGAGCGGACCATTGCGGTCGAGCCTGTCGCGCGCTGCCATGATGGAGGACTTGGGGGCTGCCATACCATGCGCCTCGCGGGGGGTGATACCCGCGGCCGGGACCGTGTGACGGGATATGTCCGAGGCTCCCGTTGCGCCGCGGAAGGGAATAGGTTGGCGCGCGATGCGACGGACTCTCTCGTGGGTGTTGATGGCGCTGGCGCTCGGGTGTCGGGACGGGCGGCCGGCGGCGGTGGCGCGCGACGCGGCGGCGCGGTCGGTGAGGGCGGAGGCGACCGCGCCGGCGGAGCCCGCGGGGGTGCTGGGTCGGGTGCTGGTGGCGCGCCCGCGCGCGACGGCCGACGTGCTGGGCGAGCGGGCGGGTCTGCGGGTTCCGTTGGACCTCGCGCTGGCGGTGGGTGCGGGCGTCCCGATGGCGGTGCTCGGGTCGGTGGACACGGCGCGCCCGCTGGCGGCGTGCGCGGTGGAGGGGGCGGTGGGGAGCGCGGTGGGGTGGGCGATCGGGCTGACGCCGCGGAGCGCCGCGGAGGCGCGGGCGGCGCTGTCGTCGCGCTACCGGCTGGTGGCGGTGCCGGGTCTGGGCGACCGGGTGGAGGGCCGCGAGGGTCCGTCGTCGGAGGGCGTGGCGTGCGCGCTGGTGGCGGTGAGCGACGCGGTGACGGCGCGGGTGGTGTGCGCGACCGACGCGGCGTTGCTGGCGCGCGCGGGCCGCTGGCTGGCGTGGACGATGACGGCCGCGGGCGGCGGCGCGGCGGGCGACGACGACGCGGTGGCGACGCTGGGCGACGGGGCGGGGCCGCGGCTGCGGGCGCGGTGGGAGGCGGCGGCGACGGAGCAGTTGACCGAGTGGGCCGCGGCCGCGAGCGCGGCGCGGCGGGAGCACGATCGGCCGCCGGACTACGGCGATCCGGAGGCGGCGATGGTGGTGTTGGAGGGCGCGCGCGACGCGGTGGCGGGCGCGCTCGGGGAGCTGCGGTCGTTGCGGGCGGGGCTGCGCGTGGGGGCGGCGGGGGTGGCG
>JAQBQI010000488.1 GCA_028287085.1 Myxococcaceae bacterium | reverse complement strand
CGCGCTCGCTGCCGGCGGAGGGCCCGCGGGGCGACGGGGCCGACGCGGAGGCGCTGGAGGTGGCGCGGCCGAAGACGCGGGGCGACTGCCTGCCGGGCGGGTGCAACGAGCAGCGGCCGTGCCCCTTCGTGTCGTGCGCGGCGCACCTCGCGCTGGAGGTGCGGGGGCACGGGTCGTACGCGACGATCAAGGAGAACTTCCCGGGGGTGGAGGTGTGGGAGATGGCCGAGACCTGCGCGCTCGACGTGGCCGACCGCGGCGGGGCGGCGCTGGAGGAGGTGGCGGCGCTGCTGAACCTCAGCCCCGAGCGGGCGGCGCAGATCGAGGCGCTGGCGACGGAAACGGCCACGGCACCGCGCGGGTCTCGTGGGGGACGCGAGCCTTGAGTGGCGGGCTCGCGCCGTCGAGGCGGCGGAAGGTGAGGTTGATGCGCGGCCCCGCCGGGTCGGCCTCGCGGGGAACCTTGTGGACGTGGGTGCGCTGGAGGTCGCCGCGCATGACCACGAGGTCGCCGTGGCGGAGGCGGAGCTCGAGCTCGACCTCCGACTGACGGGGCGGCCGGAGCTGGAAGCGCCGGGTGGCGCCGAGGGAGACCGAGGCGATGACGGGCTCCGGTCCGCCGCCGGGGTGGCTGTCGGCGTGCCAGTTCACGCCGTCGTCGCCGTCGCGATAGACCTGCACGATGAGGGCGTTGAAGGCGACGCCGGCCACGGCTTCGAGGCGGGGGCGCATCGCGTCGAGCAGCGGGGTGAAGGGCAGCGGCGTGAAGGCGAGGCCGGCGTAGTCGTAGGAGCGGTCGCCGTAGTTGGCCGTGAGGCGGGGGAGGTTGAACTCGCGGCCGTCGTTGGCGTAGCGCACCTCGAGCCACGTGGTCTCGTGCGCGAGGCGGGCGAAGAGCTCGTCGGCCTCGTCGGGCGGGAAGAAGCCGCGGTAGAGGCGCACGCGGTCGCCGAGGAAGGACTCCATCGGCGGCGACGGTAGCACCGCGGTGGGCGCCGCCTGGTACGACACCGCGGAGGACCTCCCCAACGGGCTCCCAGGTCCTGCGGGGGACCTCATCCTGGTCGACGGGCAGGGCGACGGCGCCAGACGCGCGGGCCTTTCGCGGGTTCGCGGACGCCCGTCGTGCCGACGGGCTGAAGCCCGCGGCAACGCTGGGATCGATGAGGATCCACCGAAAGTCCGCAAGCGGACTTCCTTCGTGGTCGCACCCATCGCCCCCGCGGCTGACAGGTGGGAGTCCGCTTGCGGACTTCGGGGGGAGGCTCATCGATCCCAGCGTTGCCGCGGGCTTCAGCCCGTCGGCACGACGGGCGTCCGCGAACCCACGAAAGGCCCGCGCGTCTGGCACCGTCCCGTCGACCGAAATGAGGTCAACCATCAGGACCGCGGGAGGTGGGGGAGGTCCTTCTGCGGCGGCGCCTACGAGTACATGCCCAGGAAGGGCGCGGCGAGCAGCGGCGCCGCGGGGAGCCAGAGCACCGCGAGCGCGAAGGACGCGGCGGCCGACTCGCGGTCGTCGAGTGCCCGCGCGAGGCCCGCGAGGTCGACGGCGAGCACGAGGGCTTCGTCGGCGGGCGCGTCGCGGAAGGCGGCCGGAGCGAGGCCGCGCTCGCCGAGGACCGTGACGTCGCCGACGTGGCCGGCGAGGGCCGCGGGCAGGCGCAGGAGGGCGCCGTCGGGGAAGTGCGCGTGGCCGTCGCGGGCGACGGCGGGGCTCGCCGCGAGAGCGCGCCACGCGGCGACGGAGCGGCGCGTGCGGAGGAGGGTACAGACGGCGAGGGTCAGGGCGAGGGCTCCGCCGAGCTCCCACTCCCACAGCGGCGCGGCGAAGAGCATGTAGCGCGGGTCGCCGGAGCTGCCGATGACTGCGCCGTCAACCGAGGCGAAGACCTGCTCGCGGTACTGCGGGCGGTAGGAACTGCCCGCCATCGACCCGTCCCACCAGTAGAGGACCACCGGCGCGGAGCAGTCATGGGTGACGCCCGGCTGCCAGGGGAAGCGGGTGACGCAGCGTGCGCCCGCGCGGCGCTGCTCGACGTGGTGGCCCTCGCGGGTGCGCGCGATGAGCAGGCCGGGCGTCGTGTGCGCGGGCTCGAAGCGGGCGGCCTCGCGGTCGTACTGGGCGAGGCCGTCGAGGGGAGCGTGGGTGGCGGTGCGCCACGCCGAGGCAACCAGCGTGAGGGCCACGAGGCCCATCGACGCGAAGGCGGCTGCGGTGAGTGCGCGGCGAGCGCTCCAGGCGAGGGACGACCGGGCGACCTCGATGGTCACCGGGAGGACCCCCAGCATGACGGTGGACGAGCAGACGAGGACGGTGGATCCGAGCGCGCCGCCTGCACCGCCATCGGAGTCGACGCGGCAGCCCACCGGCCAGGCGAAGACCAGCCACGGCGACAGCCACCACAGGGCCCGGTAGAGGGCCTGCGCGGAGGAGACGTCGACGGTCCGGCCCGCCGCCTGTGCGAGCGGGAGCAGGCCGCAGCAGACGGCGATCGCCGCGACGGGGTAGAGCAGCGCGGCGCCCTGCCACGACGAGGCGAGGCCGCTCGCGACGGCGACCGCCCACGCCGTCACGAAGAGCAGCGGGGTGAGCGCGTGCACCCAGGGGGCGCCGCGGACCGACGGCGGCGCGGGCTCGTCCAGGCGCGGGATCCAGGGCGGGAGAAGGAGGGCGCGCGAGTGGATCATGGCGGACGCTAACGCGATCGCCGGTGGCGGTGTTCCGCCGCGCCGGTGGAGCCGCCGCCGAACCCCCACGACGACGACGCCCTCGCGGGGCGGGGGCGGGACGGGATACCCTCGCCGGCCGTGCCCTCGCCCTTCCTCGCGGTGCCGAGCAGCGCCCACGTCGCCGCCAACGCGCTCGCGTTCGCCGTCCTCGACCGCTTCCCCGTGTCGCCCGGCCACGCGCTGGTGGTGCCGCGGCGCGAGGTGGGCACGTGGTTCGAGGCGACGCGCGACGAGCAGGTCGCGATGCTCGACCTCGTCGACGCGGTGAAGCGCCTGCTCGACGCGCGGAGCCCGGCGCCCGACGGGTACAACGTGGGCTTCAACGCGGGCGAGGCCGCGGGGCAGACGGTGATGCACCTGCACCTGCACGTGATCCCGCGCTACCGCGGCGACGTGGACGACCCGCGGGGCGGGGTGCGCCACGTGATTCCGTCGAAGGGCAACTACCTCGCGGCGGCGGCGCCGGCCGCGTTGGACGACCCGGCCTTCGTCGAGAAGCTGCTGGCGGTGCTCGACCAGGGGCAGTTCACGGCGACGTACAAGTTCGCGGTGCTGCTCGCGCTGGTCGACCTGTGCATGGAGCGGGCGAGCGCGCAGGGCGCCGCGCCGAGCTCGGTGACGACCGCGCAGCTCGCCGGGAAGGTGCTGGCGCTCTACTGGCCGCAGGCGACGGCGTTCCGCGGGACGGACGCGGTGCTGCGGCAGGGCGGGGCGAGGGCGGGGGACGCGAAGGTGCTGACGCTGATCCGGGCCTTCCGCGAGCGGCACGCGCCCGACCCCTCGACGACGCTCCCGCGGGCGCGGGCGTCGGCCCCGGCGGCCTACGCGGCGCTCGCGCGCGAGGTCGAGTGGACCCTGGTCGAGATGCCCCTGCCGCGCACGCAGATGCTCTCCCGCGGCGGCGGCGCCGAGGACCGCTTCCTCTACGAGATCAACTGGAGCGTGGGCGAGCCGGTGTCGCGCGGCGCCTTCGTGCGCGGGGATTTCGACAACGTGATCCGCTTCCGGGCGGGGGCGGCGGAGCGCCTGGTGTCGCTGGCGTCGGTGGTGCGCCCGATCGTGCAGCGCCGCTGGGCGGCCAAGGTGGCGCAGCTCAACGCGAGCGTGGTGCCGGACGCGCGGCTGGAGGAGTTCCTCTTCGGGGCGGGGCGGGTGTCGCTCGCGCCGGTGCGGGCGCCGCTGATCGAGCTGCACGACGCCCGCTGCTTCTTCTGCGACGGGCGGCTGGGCCGCGAGGTCGACGTCGATCACTTCATCGCGTGGGCGCGCCACCCCGAGAACGCCGTGGAGAACCTCGTCCCCTCGCACCCGGCGTGCAACGAGTCGAAGAGCGACCACCTCGCGGCCGCCGGGCACGTCACGCGCTGGGCCGAGCGCCTGCGGTCGCGCGCCGCCGACCTCGGCGACATCGCCCGCCGCGCGGCCTGGGAGCACGACCCCGAGCGGGCGCTCGCGGTGGCGCGGGTGATCTACCTGCGGCTGCGGCCCGAGGTGCGGCTGTGGCAGGCGCGCGAGGCCTTCGAGGGCGCCGACCGCGCGGCGCTGGCGGCGGCGCTCGCGGGTTGAGCGCGCTCGTCGGCCGAAGGGGAGTCAGACGCCTGCCGGCGCGGGCGTCCGAGGGAGCGGGACGTCGAAACGACGCTTCCCTTGTCGATCGGCGCCTGTCTACCATTCGCCCCCCGTCGCGGATCGGGACGCGCGCCCGAGGAGTCTGCCCCATGAAGCCCGCCTCCGAGAACTTCGGCTTCCTCGCCAACCGGTACGAGGGCGCCGCCGAGGACGCGTCGCGCGACCGCGCGGGTAGTCCCGTCCGTGCGCGCCCTCTCTCCGTGTGGGGCCTCGTCGCTCTACTCCTCTCGTCCTGCTCCGCCTCCGCGGTGCAAGCGCCCGGCGACGCCGCCGCGCGCGAGGCCGCCGCGCCCGACGTCGCGACCGTCGTCGACGTGCCCGCCGTCCTCGACGCGGGGCCCTCCATCGATGTCGCGATATCGCCCGATCGTCCCGACGTCCCCGACGTCCCTCCGCGCATCGACGCGCCCACCCCGGACGCCGTCGATGCCGCGACCCCCGTCGACGTTCGCCGGGTCGACGTCGCCGACGGCCTGAGCCCCTACACCATCGACTGGATGGAGTGGGACGACAGCAACCGCTACGGCCCCGGCGGCGCGTTGCAGATCGCGTCCAGCATCGGGCGATATGGACTCAGCGACGGCCGCACCTGGCGCTCCGGCGCCGGCACCGCGCGGAGCCACGTGCTGCGCTACGACCGCGTCGCGCGCGAGGGCACCACGCTGCGCTACGCACTGACCATCACCGGGAGCCTGTTCGATCGCACCGACTACGACTCGGGCGACGACGCGGCGAACTGTCGACTCGAGGCCGCGGGTCCGATCGAGATCGTCGCCGCCGAAGGGGCGAGCACGGGCGTCGTGCGCGGCCTCGCGCGCGTGGCGGCGGACGAGCCCGCCAACTACCGCGACCAGCGCTTCCACCGCCTGTCGGCGCCGGTCGGGTCGGTGGTGCGGTACACGGCGACCTTCACGCTGCGGGACGCGACCTTCACCACGGGGCTCTTCGACGCGTCCTTCGGCTACAGCGCAATCACGCGCTTCGAATTCACCAGCGTCGTGCCCTGACCGGCGGCGCGGACGCACGGTGTCCTGCGCTCGTCAGTCGGAATGGATGACGCGGCGGATCAGCGGTCGAGCCGCTGGCAGACCGGCGCTTGCGGGCACGACCCCGGCGCGCAGATGCCGTCAGCCCGTGACCACCCCTCATAGCAGATGAGCATTCCGCGCCCCGGCACCGGCCGCATCCGGAGCAGATAGACCCCGTCGAGCCGGGCGCACGGCAGGTCATCCCGGGCGCGGAGATAGCGGTTGGGATCATTCTCGATCGCCGCCAGCCGCGCGAGCACGACGCCCTCCTCGGCGCCAGGGAGCTGGGCGCAGGCGTCGGCGTGGGCGGCCATCGCCTCGGAGAGCGGTTCGAGCCGCCACTGCGAGCGGCTCCAGTCGATCGTGAAGGACCCGTGATTGCGACCGAACAACGCACGCCAGTAGTCGATGATCCAGGGGTGTCGGCGCTCGACGCCGGTGCTGCCGCGGAAGCGCACGAAGTCGGCGTACACGGACCGCATCGACGCCTCGTCGAGCTGCGGCGAGCGGATCACCGCGTCCCACTCCCGCAGCCACGCTGCGAGGGGCGCCCACGACGCGACCGGCGCGAGCCCAATCTGCACGGGAGCGCTCGTCGGCACCGGTGGCGACGGTACCCGCGCTGACGAAGCACTCAATCTATCGCGCACGAACAGGGTCGTTGTGATGATCACCAGGACGATGAGCAGCACCCCGACGCGGTTGACCTCGTGGCGTCGCGTACGGCCGGGCAGGTACGGGGCCGTCACTATCGGTGGCAGGGAGGTCTGTGAGGAGAGCGGATCGATAGCGGGCTCGCGCCCCCGCGCCGGCAGCCCCGCCATCGTGGCCTTCGACGCGCCCACGATGAGCGGCAGCGCGCCGCTGCCCGCGGGGATCATTGCATATCGGGGCCACTGCCTCGGCGCATCGAGCCAGTCGTCGAGGGGAATCCCGTCGGGGTGCGCGCCGCCCGGGTCGAAGAGCCCATTGGGAACCCCACTCTTCAAGGGACGTCCCGGGACAGGGGACAGGTAGGGCGAGCGGCGCTCATCCCCCGCGGCGGGGAGGTCGAGCCAGACGAACTCCTCTTCGATGAGGCACAGGAAGGGAGCCAGCGGCAGCGCGACGCCCCGCGCCACGTCGACGAGGAGGAGCTGGTCACTCGGAATGCCGCTGGCGTCGGGGAGGGTCGCCATGACGCCGCGGGGGGTGGTTCCGCGGCAGCTGCGCCAGGTGCCGGTGGGGCGGCCGTCGGCGCCGATGCGCACGTCGCTCATCAGGCCGATCGGATACGAGTGCAGGAAGGCGCACCCGTCGACGACCGCGATGACGTCGGCGCGATATCGAAGGAAGAGCGCGGCGGCCCCGGCGTGCAGGTCGACGCGCCCGTGGGCGGCGTCGTTGCGCAGCGCGCGCAGGCGGTCGAGGGAGGTCCACCAGGGCGAGCGGAGGAGGGCGTCGAGCTCGGGGTACAGGCGCTCGGCCGCGGGGCGCGCGCCGACGAGGTGCGCGATGGCGTGGAGGTACCCGCCGAAGCCGCGGGCGCGGGCGTACTTCGCGAGCTCGGCGCGGGACGAGCCGCGGGCGGCGGCGTCGGCGAGGAGGGTCCAGGCGAGGTAGCGGGCGACGCCCTCGGCGAGGGCGAGCGCGGCGGAGAGGCGGGGCGCGTCGTGGGGGCTGCGCAGCAGGTCGTAGAGCACCGCGATCGGGTGCGGAAACTCGTGCCGCACCGCGGGGTCGTCGAAGTGCTGATCGGGCGTCACGGGGACACCGCGCGCAGCGCGCAGCGGAAGCCGACGTCGCGGTAGCCGCGCGCCGGGGGAAGGGCCGACCACGCGTAGTCGGTGGCCCCGCGGGCGGCGCCGCGCAGCGGGCGCACCGCGCCGCCGGACTCGTCGTCGCTCCACTCGCGGGTGCCGGGGACGAGCCGCACGCCGACGTGGTGCGTGGCCACGGCGCGCCACTCCAGGCGGGTGGGCAGGCCGCCGCCCGGCGCACGCTGCTGGCAATAGGCGAGTGCCATCGACCAGGGAAGGAAGTTGGCCGCGTAGTCATTGGCAGCGGCGCCGAGGTTCCAGTTGACGCCGAGGCCCTGCACCGGGGGCGGGTGGGGGCAGCGCCCGGCCGTGACGCAGCGGCGGTACTCGCCTTCCTTCACGGGCGCCGCGTCGATGCAGAAGGCGCCGGGCTCGGCGGCCGGACCGACGTGCAGCATCCCGCGCGGGCACGACAGCGCGACCACCGCGGCGTCAGGGGCGTCGGCCGCTGCGGCGCTCGGCGGCGTGACCTCCGCGGGCAACTCCGTCGCCGGCGTTGCGACGCCCGCCGGGGGCGTGATCAGCGTCGGAGTGACTGCGATCGTCGCGGCCGCCGGGGCGGTCGATCGGCCCGCGCCGAAGCCGACGGCGCCGCCGATCACGGCGAGCGCAGCGCCGATCGCCGCGAGGCGCGCGGTGAACGGAGGGGGCGGCCCGCCGACGGCTGGACGGGCGGCGTCGTCGAGCCTGCGGCGGAGCTCGTCGGCGCGCTGCTGCTCCTGCTGGAGCGCGAGCTCGGCGGGCGCGCGCAGCCGCTGGCGCTCGTCGATGAGCGCGGCGAGCGGCGCGGCCAGCGCGTCGGGCGGGGGCTTACCGTCGCGCGTAAAGAACCAGCGCCCGAGGTCGGAGAGGGCGTTGGCGACGATGATCGCGCTCGCGTCGCTGGCCGGTCCGTCGGCCTGGAAGTGGGCCGCCGTGTTGCCGTACTTCTGCACGCTCTCGAGGTGGTTGCGCAGCTCGCGCGGAATCTCCCCCTGTAGCCTCGCGTGCTTCGCGAGGTTGTCGAGCCCCTTGCCCTGCTCGGCGAGCTGCGTGACGTCGACCTTCGCCTCGACGAGCAGCGCGTAGAGCATCGCCTCGGCGCAGCGCCGCGCCCGCCACAGGAAGCCCTCGACGGGCGCGACCCAGCGCTCGGCCGCGGCGGCGGTCAGCTCGACGTCCACCGCGCGGAGCACCCGCTGGTTCATCGAGCTGGTCGCGGACTTCCGATCTCCTCCCATCGTGTCGCCGCAACTCTACAGGCGGTGCGTCGCGCCGCGGAAGGCTTCTCCCTCGATCGGCGCGCCCGCGGTCGTCGTGGGCCCCCTTCCCCGCTGCCGCGCGCCCTACCCCCGCGGGGCGGGGGCAGGGCTCCACGCTC
>JAQBQI010000473.1 GCA_028287085.1 Myxococcaceae bacterium | reverse complement strand
GACGCGGGCGAGGCCGGTCGCGTCGGCCACGCCGACGCCGACGACGCGGCGCTCGCCGGCCTCGACCGCGACGACGTCGACGGCGAGGCCGGTCGACGAGAGCGCCGCCACCCGGCCGGTGTCGACCCGCACGTGGAACGACGGCGGCGGCGCCGAGAGCGAGAGCGCCGACGGCGGCGCGGAGAGCTCCACCGTGACGAAGGGCTCGACGGTGTTGACCTCGGCGTGGGCGGCCGCGGCGGCGAAGTGCTCGTCGCCGGCGAAGGCGGCGTCGACGGCGAGCGCGTACTCCTGCGGGCCGAGGTGCGCGCGCACCACGCAGTCGCCGTTGGCGTCGGTGCGCACCAGACGGCTGAGCGAGAGGCCCGCCGTCCCGACGATGGTCACCGCGAGGTCGCGGCCCTCGACGGGGGCGCCGCCGTCGTCCTTGAGGTGCACCGAGAGCGCCAGGTCGCGCCGGTCGGGCGAGACCGTGGGCTCGAGGACGAGCTCGGTGGCGGTGCTCACCCGGATGGGGAAGGCCGACGACGGGGGAGCGACGAAGATGAAGACGGCGCCCGACCAGAGCGCCCACAGCACACGCACCGCGGCGCAGGGTGGACCGGGCCCGCCGACCCTGGCAAGGCCACACGGCGCTTCGGTCGGGGGGCTCCCGCGGGGTACGATCCGTCACCCGCATGCACCCCTCCCCCGAGTCGGCACCCGCCGCGCCCGAAGCCGCCCACCCCCGTCGGCGCGTGCGCAACTTCCTCCTCGAGCCGCGCTTCCAGCTGCGCTACGCGGGGCTGCTCGCGGGGGTGGCCCTGCTGGTCTTCGGCGCCCTCGGCGTCGTGATCGTGCAGAGCGGCCGGGTCGCGGCCGAGGTCTCCAACGCCGCCGTCGACCTGGCCGGCGTGGCGGCCGATCAGTCCGAGCGCGCGCTGCGGGAGAGCCAGGCGAGCGCCGGGCTGCTGCGCCTCCAGCGCCTCTCCGACAGCGGCGGCGACCCGGCGGTGGCGCGCGCGATGGAGGCCGAGCTCGACGCCGTCGATGCCCAGGGGCGCACCTTCCTGCGGGCGGTGCAGTCGCAGCGCGAGCAGGCCCGGCTCAAGCGCCTGGAGATCGAGCGGGTGCGCCGCCGCGTCGTGGGCATCGTGCTCGCCGCGGGCCTCGCGCTCGGGCTCTCGCTCTTCGCGGTGGGCATCGTGCTGTCGCACCGCATCGTCGGCCCGTCGTACCGGCTGAAGCAGCTCTTCTGGAAGGTGGGGCGCGGCGACCTGTCGTTCAGCGAGAAGCTGCGCGGCGGCGACGAGCTGGTCGACCTCTTCGAGGCCTTCACCTCGATGGTCTCCTCGCTGCGGGCGCAGCACGCGGCCGACCTCGCGCGCTTCGACGCCGCGCTGAACACGCTGGCCAAGGCGCACCCCGACGAGGCCGGGGTGAAGGAGCTCCGCGCGGCGATCGAGCGGATGCGTCAGCGCCGGGGCGAGGGCGACGACACGGCCGCGCTCAAGCCCGGCGCGCCGGGCCCCTGAGCACGCCCGCCGGGTCGAGGGTGAAGGGCCCCGTCGGGATGCGGGGCAGCACGGCGAGGACCTTCTCGCGGAGCTCGTCGGGGCACGGCCACGCCTTCTCGGCCAGGCCCTCGGCGACGTTGGTGCGGATGCGCATCGAGTCGTCGCGCACCAGCAGCGCGTAGATGGCGGGGCCGCTGCCGGCGTCGCCCTGCGCGAGCAGGGTGCGCACGGCGTGGAAGCGGGTGTCTTCGCTCACGTCGTCGAGGAAGGGCACGACCGCGTCGGGGATGCGCGGGTCGGCGCTGTCTTCGAGCGCGATGATCGCCTGGTTCTTGCGCTCGCCGTTCTTCTGGTAGGCGGTCTCCTCGCCGGAGAGCACGTCGATGAGCTCGCCGACGAACTGCTCGGGGGGCAGCAGCGCGCGCAGCATCTTGATCGGCCAGTTGACCGCCTGCGCCTTGCGCAGGAACTCCTTCACCGGCTCGACCGCCGTGTCGGTGGCCTCGGAGATGTGCTCGAGGATGAACTGCTTCTCCTCGCGGTCGGTGATGGAGGGGTCGACGGTGAAGTTGAAGCGCGGCAGCAGGGCCCGCCACGCCTCGTCCGTCCCGACGTTGCAGAGGTACTCGATGGAGGCGAAGCGATCGGGGCTCATCGCCCGCTTGTCGAGCACGCGCTCGGCGTGCTTCTGAAGCGGATCGGCCCCGCCAGCATTGCGTCCCCGGAGAAAGTCGAAGAGTCCCATAGGCGGCGCGGTCCTATACTCCAGGAGCGCGCCGCGCGCACGTCTTCCGCGGGGGGACGCGCCTCAGCCGCCGTCGCTGCCCTCGTCGCCCTCGCCGGTGAGCGAGGCCACCAGCTGGTTGATGCGGTAGACGATGCCGCCGAGCTCGGCGTGCTCGACGTTGATGCGGTGCTGGGTGTTGCCGTTGACGATCGTGAGGAGGCCCTCCTCGATCTGCTCGATGGGCTTCTCGAAGTACTGCGCGATGAAGAGGTTGTAGCCGATGCTCAGCGCGATCCCGAGCAGCATCATCGCGAGCACCGGGAAGGCCACGTCGCCCGCCGGGGCCTGCGCCGCCGTCAGGCTCTTCAGCACGATGGCGCCCGACTGCGGGGAGAACACGCCGGGCATCGCCACCATGCGGGCGAGGTAGTCCTCGCCGCCGAGGGTGAGGCGCACCTCGGCCGAGCGGCGCAGCAGCTGCTCGCCCCCCGCCGCGGGCGAGTTGGCCCAGGCGACGAGCTCTTCCTTCTCGCGCTGCGAGCCGACCGAGAGCGACTGCACCGTGTAGCGGTTGCCCTCGCGGAAGAGGTAGCCGACGCCGACGTCCATGCGCTCGGAGTCCATGCGCGCGGCGCTGTCGGCGACCGCGAAGCCCGCGAGCACGCCGCCGCGGATGCGGCCGTTGGCGAGGACGGGGACCACGGCGATCTCCATCCACCCCTGGTCGCCGTAGTGGATGAAGTCGCGCACCGAGTGGCCGGTGGCGCCCTCGAAGGCCTGGCGCACCGCGGGGAACTCCGTGCGCAGGTCGCGCCCGACGTCGAGGTTGCGGTCGACGTTGCGCGCGAGCACGCGGCCCTCGGCGTTGAGCAGCACGACGAGCTCGGCCGGGCGGCCGCGCCGCTGGAGCGTGCTGAGCTGGCGCGACACGCTCTGCGACACGGAGAAGGCCGCCTCGCGCTGGGCGCTGTCGGTCTCGCCCGCGTAGACCGACGTGACCTCGGCGGACTGGGCCGCGTCTTCGACGGCCCCCGTGAGCTGGTCGCCGTCGAGGGCGCGCACGGCCTCGAGCGTGCCCACCGAGCGCTGCACGGCCGGCGCGACGCCCGCGAGCAGCTTCTCCGACGCCTGGCCCTTCACGAGGAACCACGCGACCAGGCTGATCAAGATGACCGTGACCAGGTTACCGGCGAGAATCTTCCATCGCATCGTACGCTCCACCCATCGGAGAGACTGCTGATGCCTGGCGAGTCCGCACAATCAGGCTGGAGCCGCGACGACCCCTTCCGCGCGCGGCGCTCGTTGGCGATACTCACTCGGAGGTATCACCCCGGCGAGAGCCGGGTCAAGACGCTCGGAGGAAGCCACACCCGCGATGTCCGAAGCCCCCGCCCCGAAGGTTCCGCTCACGATCTGGACCGACCCGCGCTTCCAGTCGCACCAGTCGAGCGGATATCACCCCGAGCGCCCCGCCCGCCTCGACGCCGCGCTGCGCGGCGCGCGCGCGGTGGTCGCCGAAGCGCGCGGCGCCGAGCGTGCCGTCGCGCACCCCGCGACCCGCGAGGCGCTCGAGCGCGTGCACAGCGCCGCCCACCTCGACCGCCTCGACGCCGCGGCGGCGAAGGGCGCGCGGGTGCAGCTCGACCCCGACACCTACTTCGGCCCCGGTAGCCTCGAGGCCGCGACCCTCGCGGCCGGCGGCGCCGTCGCCATGGTCGACGCGATCGTGGGCGGCGGGGTCGACCTCGGGATGCTCCTCGCGCGCCCGCCGGGCCACCACGCGATGCGCGACCGGGCGATGGGCTTCTGCCTGCTCAACAACGTCGCCGTCGCGGCGGCGCACGCCCGCGCGCTCGGCGCCCGCCGCGTCGCCATCGTCGACTGGGACGTGCACCACGGCAACGGCACGCAGGACATCTTCTCGCGCGACCCCACCGTGCTCTTCGTCTCGCTCCACCAGGCGCCGCTCTACCCCGATAGCGGCTGGGTCGGCGAGGTCGGCGAGGGCGACGGCGCGGGCTTCACCCTCAACCTCCCCTTCCCCGCCGCGGGCGACGGCGCCCTCTACGCCGCCGCCTTCGCGCGCGTCGTGCTCCCCGTGCTCGACGAGTACCGACCCGACCTGATCCTCGTGTCGGCGGGCTACGACGGCCACGCGCGCGACCCCCTCGCCAGCATGCTGCTGCGCGACGGCGACTACGCCTGGATGGCGGCCCGGCTGCGCGAGGCCGCGGGTCGCCTCTGCGGCGGCCGCATCGGGTTCTGCCTCGAAGGCGGCTACGACCTCGGCGCCCTCGAAGAGGGCGTCGCGGCCACCCTGCGCGGCGCCCTCGACCCGGCCGCGCACCCGACGCCGAGCTCCGAGGCCCCGCCCCCCGCGGCCGAGCGCATCATCGACGGCGTGGTGCGCGCCGCCGCCCCGTGGTGGCGCTGCCTGCGCGACGACCCGTCGGGCCGCGCCGTCAGCGCTGCGTGACGGTGGTGCTCGACGCGCGCTCGACGAAGAACGCCACCGCCGCGCCCACCGCGAGCAGCGCGCCGGTGCCGAGGAGCAGGTCGGAGCGGTCGGCGGCGTTCCAGCGGGCGTCGCAGGCGTTGCAGTCTTCGGTCGCGGCGCGCACGCCGAAGTAGGCGCTGACCCCGAAGGCCACCACCCCGAGGCCGCCCAGGATCGCGCTCGCGACGTGCGGCGCCGGCCGCGTGCGGTACACGGTGCTCGCCGCCGGGTTGCTGAACACCGCGGCCGACTCGCCCGCGCGCACCCGCACCTGCGCCACCCACGGCTGCATCCCGGGGCGCAGCACCTCGACGCGGTGGCTCCCCTCCCCCGTCGCGACCGGCGTCGCCAGCGCGGCGGCCGACTGCGCGCGGCCGTCGAGCACCACCGTCGCCGCGCCGCCCTCGACCTCGACGCGCATCGTCTGCCCGACGGCCTGGCGGGACTGCGCCGCGCGGCGGATCTCGTCGAGGCGCTCGAGCTCCACGATGTGCCGCTCGACCTCGGCGCGGTCGGGGGGGTCGACCTTGTCGCGGAGGTAGCGGCGCAGGTCGTCGACGGCCCCGCGGTAGTCGAGAAGCATCTCGCGGGCGCGGGCGATGTTGAACCAGAGCTCTGGCGTCGGCACGGCCGCGTTGGCCAGCTCGAACTCCTGGATCGCCGCGCTGTAGTCGCGCTGGCGGAAGCGCTGCAGCCCCTCGGCGATGTGGCGCTGCGCCTCGTCGACGCGCGAGCCCGCCGGGGCGTCGCTCTGGGCCGTGGTCTGGGCCGCGGTCTGCGCCCGCGCCGCGGCCGGCAGGGCGGCGAGCGCGAGGACGAGCGCGAGCGCGGCCGGTCGGGTCATCACATCCCGCGGAGGAGGTTGCGCAGCCAGACGATCTTCCACGAGCCCGCGAAGCCGGCCATGAGCCAGGGGTCGCGCTCCATCAGCCGGCGGGTGATCCAGCCGGCGCGGTTGTAGTCGGAGCCGCCGGTCAGCATGACGACGCTGCCGCCGCGCGGGTCGGCCGCGACGTCGAAGCGGTGCACGGCGTCGACGTAGTCGCCGGAGACGCCCTCGTGCCAGACGACGTTGTCGCCGAAGCGCGCGCGCTGCACGCCCTCCATCCGGCTCAGGGGGTTCTCGACCACGCTGCGGAAGCGGATGGACCCTTCGGGGTCGCTCGCGTCGCGCGGCAGCACCTCGACCTCGCGCATCGAGCCCCACACGCGGGTGTAGCTGGGCACGTCGCGGAGGCGGGTCATCACGGCGGCGGGCTCGGCGGGCGTCCACGCGGCCACGGTGACCTGCCGCACGGCCCCGTCGTCGGTGAGCAGCATCGAGAGCACGGTGCCCTCGTGCGCGAGGCCCAGCCAGTCGCCCGGCGGCGGCGGCGCGAGCTCGCCCGACGGGGCGCTGCCCGAGGCCGGCCGCATCGGCACCTGCCGGCCCCCCTGGATCTCCGCGCGCCGCACGGCGCCGAGCGCGAGCACGCTGTCGGTCGCGATGTTCATGCCCGCGATGGCGGAGGGCGAGCGGCGCGCGACCTGGCGCAGCAGCCAGTGGCCCTCGGAGGGGTCGCCCCAGGTGGTGAGCGCCACGATGCTGCGGTCGTCGCCGTCGGGGAAGAGGTCCCACCGCGAGCCGCCGGGGCCGGTCTCGGACTGCGTGACGGTGACGTCGACGCGGCGCTCGCTCGTCTCGCGCATCTCGCAGAGGGCGTGCACGTTGAAGAGCGGCGCGGCCACCTCGAAGCGGAAGGCCGTGCGCGACTCGCGGTGCGAGAGGATCTCCACGCTCCGCACGATGGGCATGAAGGTCGGGTACTCGGCGGGCGTGGCGATCACCTGCCGCACGCGGCCGGCCGCGACGCGGGCCTGGGTCACCAGCGTGATGCGCGCGTCGGGGCCCGAGTCGGCGTCGCGCACGATGAACGCGGGGCCGCGCGCGAGCAGCGGGCGCAGCGCCGCGAGCACCGCGGCCGAGGGGGCCTGGAGCAGGCGCACCGG
>JAQBQI010000455.1 GCA_028287085.1 Myxococcaceae bacterium | reverse complement strand
GGGGGGCACGCGCGCGGGGGGCGCGGCCGGGGGAGGGAGGCGCGGGGCGAGCGCGGGACGGGGAGGCGTCTCGCGCAAGGCCGCGAGCGGCAGCGGGGCGGGCGTCGCGACGATGGACGGCGACGGGAGGCGGGCAATGGGGGCGGTAGCGGGCGGGGGGGCGCTGGTGTTGAGCCAGTAGGAAATGACCAGGATGCTTACAAGGATGAGTATGCCGCCGGCGGCCAGGCTGGGGACCCCGCGGCGGCGCCAGGCGGGGAGGCGCGCGCTGACGAGGGCGCGGTGGGAGGCGCTGGTGAGGGATGGGGCGGAGAGCTGATAGGGGCCGGTGGTGCGCGCCGTGCGGGGAGGCGTCGCGGGTTTCGCGCGCTCGCTGGCTGGTGCTGTCGGCGGGAGCGAGCTGCGCGAGGCGCGGCGATCGGCGCTGAGGAGGGTGGCCTCCTCGCTGCGGTCGACGGCGGCGCGCAGGCTGGCGGCGGGGGAGAGGCCGGCCGGGGAGTTCTCGAGCTCGGCGGGGTCGATGGGCGCGCTGCTCCACACCTGGGAGACCTCCTCGACGGGGGCCTCGAGGCGGGTCGTGCGGAGCAGCCGCTCGCGGACCGCGATCTGCTCGGCGAAGAGCGCCTGCATGTACTCGCTGACCTCGCCGGTGCCCGCGGGGCGGCGGGTGGTGGCGAGCCACTGCTCGAGCGCGCGCGCGAAATCGAGGGCGGTCTGGAAGCGCTGGTCGCGGTCGCGGTCGAGGGCCTTGAGCACGATGGCCGCGAGCGCCGCGGGGTAGTCGGAGCGGAAGCGCGAGGGGTGCGGCACGCGATCGTTGAGGACGGCGTACACGGTGCCCGCGTCGGTCTGCCGGCGGAAGAGGCGGCGGCCGACGGTGACCTCCCAGAGCACCACGCCGAGCGCCCAGATGTCAGCGCGCCGGTCGACCGGCTCTTCGCGCAGCTGCTCGGGGCACATGTACGCGATCTTGCCCTTGAGCTCGCCGGCGATGGTGCGGTCTTGCGACTGCGACTTCCAGCGCGCGACGCCGAAGTCGACCATCTTCGTCGGGCCCGCGTAGGTGACGAAGATGTTCTCGGGCGACACGTCGCGGTGCACGACGCCGGCGTTCTCGCCCGACGGGAGGCGCAGCTCGTGGGCCGCGTGGAGGCCGCGCGCGGCGTCGGCCAGGATGCGCGCGACCAGCTCGTAGGGGGGCGGCTGCTGCGTGGTCCACCCGGTGCGCGCGACGACGCCGAAGGTCTCGCCGTGCAGGTACTCCATCGCGATGAACCAGGTGCCCTGGTCGTCGCCGAAGTCGAAGACCGAGCAGAGGTTCGGGTGGTCGAGCTGGGACGCCAGCCGCGCCTCGTCGAGGAACATGTTCACGAAGCGATGGCTGGTCGCGATGTGGGGATGGATCGTCTTCACGGCGATCCACTTCTCGAAGCCGGCCGAGCCGCTCAGCTGGGCGAGGTAGACCGAGGCCATGCCGCCCTGCGCGATGCGGTAGCGCAGCGTGTAGCGACCCAGTCGTCGCACACCCGGGCTCGCCGACGGTCGCACCGGATCGGTCGCCATTCCTCGCGCACACTAGCACTACGTTCAGGGGGGTGACAGTTGTTTGACCCCCCTCTCCGAGGCCGCGCGGCCGGTGATTTCCGACGATCAGGGGTCTAGAGCTTGAGCAGTCGGGCGGCGTTGCCGCGGAGCAGCGCGAGGCGGGCCGCGTCGTCTCCTTCGGTGGCGATGAACACCTTCGCGAGGCCGACGGCCTGGTGATAGAAAGGCCAGTCGGTGCCGAACATCACGCGGTCGGCGGGGGCGTGTTCGATGAGCCGGCGGACGTTGGAGAGCGACTGCGACGCGATCTCAAGCCACACGTTGGGGTAGCGCTTCGCGAAGCCGATGGCGGTCTCCATCTGGAGCGCGCCGGAGTGGCCGAGCACGAAGGTGGTGCGGGGACTCTCGGCGATGGCCTTCTCGTAATGGCGTACCTGCGAGAGGTAGCGCCCGAGCGGCGGCTCGATGTCGACGGGGCCGCAGTGCCAGAAGACCGGGATGTCGCGCTCGCCGCAGAGTCGATAGAGCCGTAGCGCGCGGCCGTCGGCGGGGCGCACCAGCTGCACGGCGGGGTGCACCTTGATGCCGCGGGCGCCGAGCGCGATCTGGCGGTCGAGCTCGGCCTCCATGCGGGGCTTGTACGGGTGCACCGAGCCGAAGCCGATGAGCCGGCGGTCGCCGCGGATGGCGTCGAGCCAGGTGCCGGCGTTGTCGGAGAGCGCGGGCCAGTCGATGGGCAGGAGCACCGACTGCGCGACCCGGAGCTCGCCCATCTCGCGCGTGAGGTTGGGCACCGTGTGCGTCGCGCGCATGCCGCCGCCCGTGAGCGCGCCGAGGGAGAGGTCGCGCTCCATGCGGCGGAGGTCGTCGGGGAGGAGGTTCTTGTTGACGTAGACGTCGAGGTCGAAGGCGCGGTCGGCCGGGAGGTAGTGCTCGGCGCGCGCGTGGCCGCGCTGGAGGTCGACCCGGTTGCGGCGCACGAAGGAGAGCGCGAGGTGCGTGTGGGTGTCGATGGCCGTGCCGACCGAGGGGTCGCTCACCACGAGGCGGCCGTCGCGCAGCTCGAACCAGGGGAGCCGCGCGAGGTCGGCCAGGGACTCGAAGCGGGTAGGGTGCATCGGAGGTTGGAAACACGGGTAGCAGATGGCCGGTGGGGCGTCATCGACGGAGGGATCGCCGTCCGTGATACGCAGTCGGGATGAGCGCTCGTGCGACGTGGGCGGAGGCGGCCTCGGTGCTGCGGCTGATGGTCATGGCCGTCGCGGTCGCCGGGTGCAGCGGCGGGGGCTGCTCGTCGTGCGCAGGCGGGGCGCTGGGGCCGATACCGGGGGGATATCCCGTGACGCCCGAGACGCGGGTCGCGCGGGCGCTGCAGGTCAGGGTGACCGACCAGGGGCTGCGCAACGTGTCGCAGCTCGGGGGCGACCTGCTGCTCGGGGCCACCGGGGGGCGGCTGCCCATCCCGGTGGTGAATGGCAACTTCGGCGTCGGGCGCTACGTCGTGTGCCGGGACGGGGCGTGCGGGCTGGACCTCGTGCTGCCCACCTCGCCGCCGCCGCTGGAGCTGTTCTTCGTGGCGCCCGACCGCATCGAGGTGCGCGCGCGCATCGGGTTTCACGGGGAGATTCCGCTGCGCACGTGCACGCTGTTCTGCAACAGCATGTGCGGCGGGTGCGCCGACGGCATCGACACGCGGCTCACCATCGACACCGCGCGCGGCGCCCGGCGGTACATCGGGCTGCGCACGGCCATCGCCATCCGCCGCGACACCCACGCCGAGCGGAGGAACTACTACCGGGCCGAGCTGGTGCCCGCGATGGGGGCGACCGAGGTCGTCGAGGAGACGCCCGGCGAGGGCTTCGACGACGCCTGGGTGGGCTGCTCGGGCGGCGGCCTCTGCGGGCTGCTCCCGGTGCTGCGCGGCACCATCAGCGGCGCGTTTCGCGGGGCGCTCGGCGGGGCGCTCGGTCCCATCCAGGACGCGCTCAGCCAGGCGTCGATGCCGGCGCCGCCGGGCTGCCCGACGGGCACGCGCGTCGACGGGGCGCGCTGCCGCTACGGCGACGGGGCGCTGGTGCCGTCGCTGCTGGGCGTCGAGCTCGCGGGCAACGTCGGCGCTTTACTGGCATCGGTAAGCCCGGGCGTGCGCGCGGGGTCGTCGATCGTGATCGCGGCGGGCGACGCGGCCCACGACGCCGAGGTGACCGCGCAGGGGATGACCCTCAACGTCTTCGGGGTGGCGCAGTCGCAGGGCCACAACGCCTGCGTGCCGCGGCTGGCCGAGCCCGCGCTGGCGGAGGTTCCGCAGTGGGCGGCGCTGCGGCAGAACGAGGCGCCGGCGAGCGCGCGCGTGTCGGACCTCGCGGTGGGCCTCTCGGAGACCTACCTCAACCACGCGCTCTTCCAGCTCTGGGACGCCGGCACCTTCTGCCTCGGCGTGACCAGCTCGCTCTCGCAGCAGCTCACGGCGGGCACCTTCGCGGTGATCGTCCCGTCGCTGCGGCACCTGCTGTTTCCCGCGAGCGGGGGGCCGATCGCGCTGGTGCTGCGTCCGCAGCGCCCGCCGACGGTGACGCTCGCGCCGGGCGTCAACCCGACGCTCACGCTGCGCTTCGAGCGACTCGCCCTCGACGTGATGGTGTGGTCCGAGGAGCGCTACGTGCGGGCGCTCACCGTGACCACCGACGTGACCGCGCCGCTCACGCTGCAGCGCGACGCGGGTGGGCTGCGCCCGGCGCTCGGGCGCGTGACCACGGCCGCCACGGTGGTCACCGGGTCGGCGCTGGTGAGCGACCCGACGGCGCGGCTGGCGATGTCCTTCGACGGGCTGCTCGGCACCGCCGTCGGCATGCTGGCGGGGAGCATTCCGGCCATCGCGATCCCGTCGATTCCGGTGCCGGGCGCGATGGGGATGCCCGTCGGCACGGTGAACGTCGAGCTGCCCGAGAACGGGCTGCGCGCCGTCGACGAGGGCGGCTCGCGCTTCCTCGGGCTGTTCATGGACCTGCGGTATCGCCGCGCGGCGATGCCCGACGCGGCCGTCGCGGAGACCGAGGCGAGCGTGCTGGGCGTCGACCCGGCGGGCGCGTCGGCGCGCGTGCGGGTGCGCGTGGCGCCGGGCGCGTCGGCCCTGAGCGGACGGCCCCACGAGTACGCGACGCGCGTCGACGGCATGACCTGGTCGGCGTGGTCGACGGGC
>JAQBQI010000445.1 GCA_028287085.1 Myxococcaceae bacterium | reverse complement strand
CACCGCTCGATTGTGTCGATTCTTCTACCGACGTCGGTCCCTCGTTGCCGAGAGCCGCCGTCCGTGGATCTCCGGTCAGGTGATGACCGTAGATCTCCTTGCAACCTGATTTTCAAAGACCGGTTCGGAATCACGGGGATTCCTGTGGGTCGTTTCCTCCGACGCTGGCGTCGCGTTTGCGAGCACCCTTCGTCTTCGGGGAGGGCGGTTTTACTCGCTCTCCGTCCGCCGTCAACTTTTCTTCGTCGCCGGCCTCTCTTTTTTCGCTGCCCTCAGCGCCCCTTTCGGGGCCCTTCGTCAGCGGGAGGCGTCTTCTACTCGCTTCCCTGTCACCGTCAACTCTTTTGGAGTCTTCGATGACGTTTTCCGCTGTCTGCGGCGCCTCTTGCGGGGCGCTTCGTCAGCGGGAGGCGTCTTCTACTCCTCTCAGTTTGGGCGTCAACAATCCTCCCGGGGTCGCTGCATTTTTTCTTCGCGACGCTTGAAAACAAGCGCTTTGCGACGCTGCGGGCGCGGTTCAGCGGGCCGCGACGCCGTTGCGCAGCACGTTCGCCCGGCCCGTCGGCCACGGGAGGCAGTTCGCCGCCGAGCCGGGCACCGTGAAGACCAGCACCTCGGCGCTCGCGTCGTCGTCCTTCAGGCTCACCGCGATCTCCAGCGCCCCGTCGCCGTCGAGGTCGGCGATCGTCGGCACCGCCATCGAGCCGCGGCCCGGCAGCGCGGTGCGCGAGAGCTGCGCGCCGCGGGCGTCGAGCACGTAGAGCGCCCCCGCCCGCGCGCGCGACGAGTAGGTCGCGAAGACCACCTCGGGGCGGCCGTCGCCCGAGAGGTCGGCCACCGCGACGCCCCCCGTGAGCACGTCGGGGGTGGTCGCGTACGGGAAGGTCCACCGCTCGGTGCGGTCGCTGCCGACGCAGTGGACGCGGCCGTCGAAGCCCGCGAAGAGCGCCTCGCGCGCCGGCCACGCGGCGTCGAGGTCGACCACCGTCACCTGGTTGGTCGCCCCGACGAGGTTGTCGCCGAGGTCGCGCAGCCCCGCCACGTAGGCGGGCACCACGAAGGGCGCCGTCCACGCCGGGGGGCGGCTGCCGTCGGGCCGCACCACCCACAGCGCCACGCCCCGCTCGCGCTGCGTCTGCGCGGCGTTCTGCACCGACGCGAGCACCACCAGCTCGCGCGCGCCGTCGCCGTCGAAGTCGACGATGGTCGGCGCGCTGTTGGTGAAGTGCGCCTGCAGGGAGGTGCTCTCCGTCTCGGAGTAGCCCTGCTGCGCCTCGGCGTAGTCGTGCAGGAAGCGCACGCCCGCCACCCGCGTGCCCCGCTGGAAGATCGCCGCGCAGCGGAAGGCCTCGCCCGAGCCGCGGTGCCAGGACATGTACGCGTTGTCCATCGGCGCGAGGACGTCCATGCGGGCGTCGTCGTCGATGGGGCCGACGGCGAGGTTCTGGTCGAAGCCGCCCGTCACGTCGCAGTCGTCGTCGCAGCCCGACCCCGACGCGTTGGGCGGAAAGCCCCGGGCCGCCGTCCCGTTGCCGTGCCACGCCATGATCAGGTCGCGCGCGGGCGAGCCCGGCTGCGGCACCGTCGACGCCGTCACGATCTCCACGCGCCCGTCGCCGTCGAGGTCGCCCGCCGCGAGCGACCGCAGCTCGTCGCGCCACGTCACCGGGAAGGGCGCGACTACCCTCCCCCGCGCGTCGAGCAGCGTGACGCGCGCACCCGCGGCGGCGGCGATCTCGAGCCCCGGGTCGCCCGTGAAGTCCGCGATCACCGGCGCGGCCCACACCCGCTCGCGGCCGTTGACCGTGGCGCTCCAGCGGAGCGTTCCGTCGGGGGCGTAGACCGAGACGCGCGCGCCGCGGGCGACCACCAGCTCGTTCGCCCGGTCGCCGTCGAGGTCGACTATCGCGGGCGAGCCGAGCCAGCCCTCGTCGCCCATGCCGCGGATCGTGCGCACCAGCACCGGCGCCCGCACCGTCGCGCTCCCGCTGCCGAGCGCGGCGCACGGGGGCGGACCGGGCGGGCCGTTGTCGACGGGCGGAAGCACCACGGCGTCGGTGAGCCGCGGCACGTCGATGGGGGCGCCGCCGCGGTCGGTCGACGCGTCGGCGAAGGCGAAGACCGCCGCGTCGACGGTGCCGTCGTTGACGGCCTCGTCGCAGCCGGCGAGGGCGACGAGGCCGGACAGGAGGGACCGCAGCGCGGGCTTCATGCGCCCCGATGATAGCGCCTTCAGCGCGGGCGGAGGCGCCCGCGCACGGCGGGCCACTCGTCGCGCAGGATGCTGTACACGGCGCTGTCGCGCACCCGGCCGTCGGCGCACACCCGGTGCGCGCGCAGCACGCCGTCGAGCCGCGCGCCCAGGCGCTCGATCGCCCGGCGCGAGCGCTCGTTGAGCGCGTCGGTCTGGATCTGCACGCAGAGGCACTGCCAGCCCTCGAAGGCCTGCGTCAGCATCAGGCGCTTGGCCTCGGTGTTGGCGTAGGTGCGCTGCCACTCCGGGGCGTACCAGGTCGCGCCGATCTCCACGCGGCGGTGGGCCGGCTCGACGTGGAGGTACGAGCTCGCGCCGATGAGCGCCCCCGAGGCGAGGTCGCGCACGGCGTAGGGCAGCGCCACGCCGGCCGACTCCTCGCGCCGGAGCCCGTCGAGGAAGCGCCGCAGCGCGCCCGCGTCGGCGATCTCCACGCTGTACCAGCGCCAGATCGACGGCCAGGTGGCGGGGTCGAAGGCGGCCACGAGGCCGTCGACGAGGGCGTCGTCGAGGGCCTCGAGGGAGATGCGCTCGCCCCGGAGGCGCGGCCGTGCGGTGAGGTCGATCATGGCGGTGCCGACCCGATGTATCACGGCCGCGCGCCGTGCTACGCCGCCCGCGCCGTGGACGACTCCTCCCCCACCGATCGACCTGACGCGCCGCTCTCGCTGGGCCTCGACCTCCACGAGGCCGTGCGCCGCTTCAACGACCCGGCGGCGACCCGGCACGACCTCGTGCGCGCGGGCGGCGGGGCGCTGGGGCTCTTCCTCGCGGAGGCCGCGCGCGCCCCGGGCGCCGCCCCCGTGCTCGTGGTCACCGCCGACGCCGACGAGGCCCGCCGGCTCGCCGCCGACGTGGCCTTCTTCCTCGGCACCGCCGAGGACCAGGAGGCCGCCGAGGAGGGCCGCGGCGAGGTGCTCGTGCTCCCCTCGCCCGAGCAGTCGCCCTTCGTCGACGTCGCGCCCGACCGGCGCACGGCCATGTCGCGCCTCGCCACCCTCTTCCACCTGTCGCAGGGATTACCCTGGAAGGTATTGGTCGCGCCCGCGAGCGCGCTCGTGCGGCGGGTGGTGCCGCGCGAGGCGCTCACCCCGCGGTGCGACCTCGTGCAGGCCGAGGAGCTCGTCGACCGCGACCGGCTGCTGCAAGGGCTCGTCGAGGGCGGCTACCTGCGCGTGCCCGTGGTGGAAGACCCGGGCACCTTCGCCGCGCGCGGCGCCGTCATCGACGTGTGGCCGCCGAGCTCGCGCTGGCCCGCCCGCGTCGAGCTCGACGACGACCTCTGCCTCACCATCAAGCTCTTCGACGCCGAGGGGCAGCGCACCGTGCGCTCGGTCAAGGAACTCTTCATCCACCCCGTGCGCGAGGCCCTCGTCGGCGACGTCGAGCGCGCCCGGGCCCGGCGCCGCGTGCGCGACCTCGTCGACGCCGTGAACCTCCCCAGCCACGCCGCCGCCAAGCTGCTCGAGGACGTCGACAGCGGACGGTCGTTCTTCGGCGCGGAGGGCTTCCTGCCCGCCTACTACGAGGCGCTCGAGCCCGTCACCGCCTACCTCCCCCCGGCGATTCGCGTGCTCTGGAACCACCCCGCGCGCGGCCTCGCGGCCCTGCGCGACGAGCTCGCCCGCGGCGCCCAGGACCACGCCGCCCGCGTCGAGAAGCAGCTCCCGACCTTCGGCGTGCGCGACCACTACCTCTCCGAGCCGGAGCTCTTCGCCGCGCTGCGGCCGTACCCCGTCGCGGCCCACCACGACCTCGTGGTGCGCTCCAGCGAGGGGGCCACGGCGGACGACCCAGGGGCGCTGGAGCACGTGCCCACCGACGGCGCGGTGCTCGACCTCGGGGCCGATCCGCTGACGCGGCTCGCGGCCGACATCAAGGCCACGCGGGCGGAGAAGGGGAAGGGCGACGCGCTCGTCCCCCTGGTCGAGCAGGTGAACTACTGGTTCGGCGAGGGCTACCGCGTGCTGCTCACCGCGCGCACGCCCACCCAGGCCGAGCGCGTCGCCACCCTCGCCCGCGGCCACGGCCTCGCCGTGAAGAGCTCGTACGGCACCTTCGCCCCGTCGCTGCTGCGCCGCGACGAGCGCCCCGAGACGCCCGCGGTCGAGGTCGTCGTGGGCGAGCTCGCGCGCGGCTTCGCGCTGCCGTCGCGGCTGCTCGCGGTGGTCACCGAGGAGGAGATCTTCGGCGCGCGCGCCCGCCGCCAGAGCCGGCGCAAGGGCGGCGAAGCGGGCTCGCGGCCCTTCCTCGACGACCTGCGCGCGCTGGAGGTGGGCGACTTCATCGTCCACGTCGACCACGGCATCGGGAAGTACCTCGGGCTCATCCACCGCGAGGTGGGCACCCAGAAGATCGACGTGCTCATCATCGAGTACGCCGGGGGCGACAAGCTCTACCTGCCGGTCACGCGGCTCAACCAGATCCAGAAGTTCACCGGCGGGGAAGGGACGCCGCGGGTCGACCGCCTCGGGGGCAGCACCTTCGCCAAGGCCAAGGCCAAGGTGCAGCGGGCGGTGCGCCAGATGGCCGACGAGCTCTTGCGCCTGCAGGCCGAGCGGCGCGCGCACCCGGGGCGCAGCTTCACCCCGCGCGGAATGCTCGACCAGGAGTTCGAGGCGACCTTCCCCTTCGAGGAGACGCCCGACCAGATCAGGGCCATCGACGAGGTCATGCTCGACCTCCAGATGCCCATTCCGATGGACCGCCTCGTCTGCGGCGACGTGGGCTTCGGCAAGACCGAGGTGGCGCTGCGCGCGGCCTTCCACGTCGCGGCGCAGGGCGCGCAGGTGGCGATCCTGTGCCCGACGACGGTGCTCGCGCAGCAGCACTACCGCACCATCGCCGACCGCTTCGCGCCGTACCCCCTGGAGGTCGCGGTGCTCTCGCGCTTCGTCACGGCGGGCGAGCAGCGCGAGGTCATCAAGCGCCTGAAGGAAGGCAAGATCGACGTGGTGGTGGGCACCCACCGCCTGCTCTCCAAGGACGTGCACTTCAAGGACCTCGGGCTGCTCGTGGTCGACGAGGAGCAGCGCTTCGGGGTGACCCACAAGGAGCGCATCAAGCAGCTGCGCGCGCAGCTCGACGTGCTGACGCTGTCGGCCACGCCCATCCCGCGAACCTTGCAGATGGCGGTGTCGGGGATGCGCGACCTGTCGCTGATCACGACGGCGCCGGTCGACCGCCGCGCCGTGCGCACGGTGGTGTGCCGGGAGGATCCGCAGATCTTGAAGGACGCCGTGACGCGCGAGCTCGCCCGCGGGGGGCAGGTGTTCTACGTGTACAACCGCATCGAGGGGCTCTACGAGCGCGCCGACAAGCTGCAGAAGCTGCTGCCGACGGCGCGCGTGGCGGTGGCCCACGGGCAGATGGCGCCGGAGACGCTCGAGACCGTGATGATGGACTTCATCGAAGGGCGCTACGACGTGCTCTGCGCCACGGCCATCATCGAGAGCGGCATCGACATCCCGCGGGCCAACACGATGATTCTCGACCGGGCGGATCTGTTCGGGCTGTCGCAGCTCTACCAGCTGCGCGGCCGCGTGGGGCGCGCGCGGGAGCGGGCGTACTGCTACCTGTTCGTTCCGCCGCCCTCGAAGATGAGCGACGAGGCGCGGGCGCGCATCGACGCGATCGAGCGCTTCACCGAGCTGGGGTCGGGCTTCCAGGTGGCCTCGCTCGACATGGAGCTGCGCGGCGCGGGCGACCTGCTCGGCGCCGAGCAGTCGGGCAACGTCACCGCCGTGGGCTTCGACCTCTACTGCCAGATGCTGGAGGAGGCCGTGGCCGAGCTGCGCGGCCAGCCGATCATCCCGGGCGTCGACCCGGAGCTCACCTTCGACGAGCCCAACTATATCCCCGAGACATACATCGAGGACGTCGGCGTGCGGCTCTCGCTTTACAAACGACTGGCCAGCGCCTTCAGCGAAGACGACGTCGTCGACCTCGCCGCGGAGATGGAGGACCGCTTCGGCCCGGCGCCGCCCGCGGCGCGGCTGCTCATTCGCGTGATGTCGATCAAGACGCGGCTGCGGAAGCTGCGGGCGCTCGGCATCGAGGCGGGGCGCGAGCGCGTGGTGGTGCACCTGCGCGAGGACTCGCCGCTCGACGCCGCCAAGGTGATGGAGCTGTGTACGGGCAAGCGGTCGCCGTACCGCCTGTCGCCGGACATGAAGCTCTCGCGACGCTACGAGGCCGGCGAGGCGATCGACCACGCCGAGGCGATGCTGGCCGAGATCGAGCCGCTGGTCAGCGGGTGAGGGCCGCGGCGCGCAGGCTACGCGCGGGCTGGGCGCTGGCGCTGGCGGCGGCGTGCGTGCACCCGGGCGACCTCGCGACGCTGCCCCCG
>JAQBQI010000402.1 GCA_028287085.1 Myxococcaceae bacterium | reverse complement strand
GGCGGTCAGCTCCAGGCCCCCACTTCAGCGGTTGCAGGCCCGTCAGGGCCGCCCGCAACCGCGGAGTGGGCGGCGTCTCGGGCGGCGTCCCGTCCTCTCTCAACGCCCATGTCGGGCGGCGTCCCGTCCTCTCTCAACGTCCATGTCGGGCGGCGTCCACTCCCCTCTCAACGTCCATGTCGGGCGGCGTCCACTCCGCTCTCAACGCCCATGTCGGGCGGCGTCCACTCCTCTCTCAACGCCCATGTCGGGCGGCGTCCATTTCTCGAATATCGACTCTGCCCTCACCCCTCCGCCGTCGCGACCCGCTCCTTCGCCACCGCCGCCGGAGCCCGCCGCATCGACGTCTTCCCCACCATCACGTCGATGAGCTTCTTCACCCGCTTGTGCAATCCCTCCTGCACATACGGCACGCCGTGCTTCTCGCACACCGCCTTCACCTGCGGCTGCATCCGCGCGTAGGCCCGCGCCGGCAGGTCGGGCCACAGGTGATGCTCGATCTGGTAGTTGAGATAGCCTTGGAGGAAGTCTCCCACGGCACTCCCGGTGTGATAGTTCACCGACCCAACCACCTGTCGCAAATAGAACTCGCCGCGCTCCCGCGCCGGCCCCTCGAAGCGCCACACGTCGTCGCCCGCGTGGTTGGGCGCGATGATCGCAAACGAGTGCAGGTTGTTCATCAGCTCGGCCCCGACCGAGTTCGCCCAGACGCTCGCCACCGACCACGGACCCAATGGCGAGTACAGCGCCGGAATGACCACGAAGCGCGTCAATCCATAGGGCAGCGCGCACTCCTTCAGATAGCGCCGCCCGTCGGCGGTCAGCGGGTTGTACGCCGCCAGGTACGACTCCGGCCCCGTCGCGATCTTCTTCGGCGAGGGCGCCTGACCCGACTCCCGACAACGCTCGGCGCGGCGCATCACCTGCCACGTGTTCGGCGCGTAGTAGGTGAACTTCCAGGTCATCGCGTAGAAGCCCACGACTGCGTACTTCACCGCGCGCGGCCATGCCGACTCGCGCACCGCCCGCACGTTCTCCTCGACCAGGTCGGGGTCGAGCGTCTCGCCCGTGTGGTAGTGGTGCAGCGTGTTGTGCTCCAGCCGCCACGCCTCGGGGAGCATCCAGTCGAACCAGTCGACCAGCCGGCGCCGGCCCTGCGCGAAGCCCGCGCTGGTCAGCCGCGCGGGGGCGCCCTCGACCTTGTCGTAACCCCGGTGCACCACGTGGTGCGCCACGATCGCCCAGCGCGCCACGCTCGCCGTGCTCAGGGCCGCCATCGAGACGGGGTTCGGGCCGATCCACGCGGTGGCGTAGCCCACCGCGGCGCAGGCGCGGCCCCAGCGCTCCATGCGCAGCAGGTGGGCGAGGTCTTCGGCGCTCGACGACCCATCGTGCTCGGCGCGCACGGCGTCGAGGTCACGGGCGAAGGCGGCGCGGTCGACGTGGGCGAAGGGCGCTTCTGACATGCCCTCGACCCTTTAGTCCGGTCGCGCCGTCGACTTCAACCACCTTCCCGTCAGCGCAGCGCGCGAATCCAGGCCTTGAGGTCGTCGAGCGGCCGCCGCCCCTCGATCGACGCGAGCACCGCCGCGTAGACCAGCAGCGCCAGCCCCGCGCGCGCGAGCGGCGCGGGCGTCGCCAGCAGCAGCATCGCCCACGCGCCCACGCCCGCCACCAGCGGACCCACGTAGGCGCTCCAGAGCGGCCGCCCGAGGTGGCGCCCCGCCCAGGCGATGAGCCCGACCACGACGGGCGCCGTCACCGCGCTGTAGGCCCACGCGACGGCGCTCAGGTCGAAGCGCCAGACGGCGAGCACCAGCAGCCAGGTGGCGGCGGTCCAGCCGGCGAAGATCTGGAGGGCGAGGCGCGCGCGGCCCTGGCCCTGCAACAGCGTGAAGAGCGGCCCCGCCAGGAGGCCGAAGGCCATGTTGACCACGATGCCGTGCACCACGGGGATCGAGTCGATCCAGCGCGGGGCGTAGAGCCAGGGGACGAGGGTCTTCGCGGCGACGGACATCACCACGAGCAGCGGGATGCCCAGCAGCAGCGCGGTGCGCGTGGCGCCGACGAAGGCGGCGTAGAGCTGCGGGTCTTTCGCGTCGAAGCGCGCGTACACGGGGAGCTGCACCCGCGAGAGCGCGTTGACGGCCACGACGGGGAGGGCGGCGTACTTGAGTCCGAAGTCGAACTGGCCCACCGCGGTGGGGCCCATGAGGGTGCCGAGGAGCGCGGCCGAGAGGTTGTCTTTGAAGAAGGCGGCGATGGCCAGGGCCTGCACCGGGACGCCCTCGCCGAGCGTCGCGCGCAGCACCTTGCGGTCGAGCCCGAGGCCGGGCCAGCCCTTCGCGGCGCTCCACGCGAGGGCGAGCTGGACGAGGGCGCCGGAGAGCTGGCCGCCGGCGAGGGCGCGCATGCCGCCGAGCTTCCAGGCGAGCAGCACGGTGACGAGCTGGCGGGTGACGTTGGCGGCGAGCTCGATGCCGGCGATGCGGGAGAAGCGCAGCTCGCGCTCGAGCCGGATGTACGGCACCGACCGCAGCGGTCCGACGAGGAAGAGCACCGCCATGACGCGCAGCACGGCGGCCTCGTCGGGCGTGAGCTGCCACTGCACCGCGACGCGCGGCGCCGCGAGGAAGAAGGCCAGCGCGAGGGCGCTGCCGAGGCAGAGCAGGAAGGTGAGCGTGGTGCGGTACGCCGTGGGGGAGACCTCGCCCTTGGTGCGGAGCAGCGCCGCGCCGAGGCCGCCGTCGCCGAGCAGGCCGCCGAGCCCGAGGAAGAAGGTGCCCGTCGCGTAGGCGCCGAAGGCCCGCGGCAGGAGCAGGCGAGCGAGCACGAGGTTGCTGCCCGCGAGGACGAGCGCGCTGATGACCTGGATGCCCGCGAAGCGGGTGGTCTCGCGGAGGATCCGGCGTTGCAGCGACGGGGCCTTGGGGTCCATGGCTTAGGGGCCCTCCCCCAACCCCCTCCCAGCGCTGGGAGGGGGCTTTCCGAGGGGAGGAGATCGAAAAGGGGGCGTCACTCCGGCTCTCTTCCGCAGGGCGACGGTGCCAGCATCGACTGGCTGCGTGGGCCCCCT
>JAQBQI010000359.1 GCA_028287085.1 Myxococcaceae bacterium | reverse complement strand
CCCGACGCCCGTCGCCGCGCCCGCGCGCTGCAACGGCGCGGCGTCGCGGTGCGCGCGCCGGCTCGACCAGGCGGTCTTCCCCACCACCCACAACGCGATGTCCAACCGCGAAGACCGCTTCACGCTGCCCAACCAGGAGCGCTCCATCGCGCACCAGATGGCCGACGGCGTGCGCGGGCTCATGCTCGACCTGCACCCCTACTCGGGCGACGCGTACCTCTGCCACGGCGCCTGCACCCTCGGCCGCCGCCGCCTCGCCGAAGGCCTCTGCGACATCGGAACCTTCCTCGACGAGCACCCCGCCGAAGTCATGGTGCTCATCCTGGAGAGCTACATCGACGGGCCCGCCCTCGAAGGCGCGCTCCGCGAGGCCGGCATGCTCGACGACCTGCACACCCAGCGCGTCGGCGACCCGTGGCCCACCCTCGGCGCCATGGTCTCCGCGGGCCGCCGCGTGGTCATCCTCGACGACAACCCCGACGCCTCCCGCCCCTGGGACCACGACGTCTGGGCCTTCGCCCAGGAAACCCCCTACGCGGCCACCACCCCCGCCGAGCTCGACTGCCGCGAGAACCGCGGGCGCAGCGGCAATTCCCTCTTCATCCTCAACCACTTCCTCACCGCGCCCACCGCGTTTCCGCGGCTCGCCGAGATGGTCAATCACGACCCCTTCCTGCTCGACCGGGCGCGGCGTTGTCGGCAGTCGCGCGGGCGCATCCCCAACTTCGTGACCGTCGACTTCTACGAGACTGGCGACCTATTTGCGGCCTGCGACGCCCTCGACGCCGACGGCCCCTGACCGATGCACTGGCGCGACATCGACGACGGCGCCTGGGAGGGTCTGACCGTCACCCTCACCCGCGACGACCTCCCCGCCCGCCCCGCATGGACCACGGATATCGTGCGCCCCGGCCGCGTTCGCATCACCGCCGGCGGCGCCGCCCGCTGGTGGGGCCGCGTGGCCCGCGACTACGGCGGCTACGGGCTGGTGCGCGGCTCGCCGATGACCCACGCCGACGCCGTGGTGCGCGCGATCACGGCCGACGAGGTGCGCGCGGTGACCTCCGCCCCCGGGACGGTGGCGTGGTGGCGGCACTGGTCGCGATGGTTCGTCGACGCGATGGTGGTCTCCGGGCGCTCGCCGCTACGGCCCGGGCTGTGGTGGGTGACGCCGATCCACGCGCGCGACGTGGGCAGCGTCACCGTTGCCGGAACCACCCGGTTGCGCGACGCGCCGCCCTCGCGCTGGGCCGCCGCGCGCGTGCCCATTCTGCGGGCGGGCAGGGACCCGCTGGCGTCGGGCGATCCGTGGACGGAGAACCTTATCGACGAGAACTGGGGGCTCAACGGCAGCTACACGCTGCTGCCGCTGCGGCGCCCGTCGCCCGCCGACAGCGGCCGCGTGAAGGCGTGGCGCAAGGTCGCGCGCGACGGGGCGCTGCCGCCGGTGCTGGTGCACTACGTCGCGGCGCTCACCACCTTCGCGCTGCTCGACGGCCACGATCGCTACGCGGCGGCGCGGGCGGAGGGGGTGGCGGTTCCGTGGCTGGACGTGACGGCGATGACCTTCACGCCGCCCTACCGCGACGACGCGCGGCGGGCGGGCGTCGAGCGCCAGATCGAGCGAATGGCGGCGATGGTTCCTGCCCCGCCGACGGCGGCGGTCAACCAGCTCTACGCGCTGGCCTACGACGACCGCCCGTGGCCGACGCGGATGTGCTTCGGGCGCCCGCTCGCGGGCGGCGTCGCGAAGTGGGATGAAGAAGTGCGGCGTCGACTCGCCGAGCTGGGCTCGTCGAAAGACGGGAACTGGCTGTTCGAATAGACCGCGCTCAACCCACCACGCGCACCGCGTAGACCGGCGGCAGTCGCGCCTCGACGCCCTGCCACTTCTCGCCGCCGTCCTCGCTCACCCAGAGCCCGCCGGTAGTGCTGCCGAAGGCCAGCAGTTCGCCCCGCGCGTCCACGTCCAGCGCGTGGCGCAACGCGATGTCGTAGGCGTTCGACTGCGGCAAGCCCTCGCGCGCCACGGCGTAGCTCTTCCCGCCGTCGCGGGTGCGCGTCACCACCAGCGCGCCGTCGACCGGGACGCGCTCCTCGTCCTTCACCGCGGGGATCAGCCACGCCACGTCGGGGTCGCCCGGGTGCGACGCCACCGCGAAGCCGAACACCGCCGGCGGAACCTCCGTCAGCTCCCGCCACTCGCCCCCGCGATTGTCACTCACGAACACGCCATTATGGTGCTGACACCACAAGCGATCGGGCTTCGCCGCGCACTGCGCGATCCGGTGGGGGTCCTGCGCCACCGGGTCGTACTGCTGCGCTTCGGGCATGAAGGCCGCCCGCATGCCCTGGCTCGCGATGGTCCACGTCGCGCCGCCGTCGCGGGTGCGCCACGCGCCGCCGCTCGACACGCCCACTACCACGTCGTCGCCGTCACTCGGGTGCACGCAGATGGAATGAATCGCCGGCCGGTCGGCGCCGCCGCCGAACCACATCCGCCGCGACGGGTGATCCCACAGCCCCCGCACGAGCGACCAGCTCTCCCCGTGGTCGCCCGAGCGGAACAATCCCCCGCCGACGGTTCCGCACCAGAGCACGCCGGGCTGGCTGGCGTGGCCGACCTCGAGCACCCAGACCTGGTCGACGCGCCAGGGCCAGGGCTTGCCGTCGGCGGTGGTCTCCTCGCTGGGGTCATCGGGCTTCGGAAACGCAGGCGCGGCGACGGGCTCCCAGGTGGTTCCGCCGTCGCGCGAGCGCCGCAGTTTGACGCCCCAGTGGCCGAGTCCCAGTGCCGCATAGAGGGCCCCGTCGCGCGGGTCGTGCAGCACCGCGGTGACGGCGTCGCCGACGAAGGCGCGCCCCGCGATCGCCCACGCGCCGTCGCGCCGCTCGACGCTGAACAGGCCCTTGCGCGTCGCCACCTGAATGGTCGTCATTGGACTCCTATCCTCCCGACAATGCCTGCATCACCGCGACGACCGACCCCTCGCCCACGGCCTCGTCGAGCCGCGCGCGGTCGCGCGATTGGGTTCCGTCGACGAAGACCGTGACGTGGTGGCGGACGCGGCCCTGCTCGTCGAAGACGTAGGCTCGCACCGCCGGGTGCCGCGCGAAGTACGCCTCGAGGACGGCGCCCAGCGTGCCGCCCGCGACCCGCTCGGTGGGGCACGCGACGTGGCGCGCGAGGTTGCGGGTGAACTCGACGGTCGGCATCGCGCGGACGGCGGTGCCATAGACCCGCGCGGCAGCGGGGGTGAGGTCGGTCGCCACCTCGGCCCGCGCCGGGCCCGCGGCCCCGGCGAGCACCCACGCGGGCGGCGTGCGCAGGTCCCACACCACGCCGACCCAGGAGAGCGCCTTCAGCACGTAATAGGTCACGTCGAACTCCCACCAGAAGAAGCCGTTGCGGGCGCTCGATTGATAATGATGGTGGTTGTTGTGCCAGCCCTCCCCGAAGGTGATGAACGCCAGGAAGGGGTTGTTGCGCGACGTGTCGGAGGTCTCGTAGCGGCGCGACCCCCAGACGTGGGCGAGCGAGTTGATCGTGAAGGTCGCGTGCCACATCGCCACGATCGGGAGGAAGCCGCCCCAGAAGAGCCAGGGCAGCCCCCCGAGGGCGAGCATCGTGGCGCACAGCACGACGGGCCCGAGCACCCAATTGCTGTTGAGGAACCTCAGCTCGGGATAGGCGCTGAACTCCTTCAACTGGGCCGGCGACGTCTCCATGTACTTCGGCGCCAGGAACCAGAACGCGTGCGACCAGAGGAAGCCGCGCCGCGGCGAGTGGATGTCCTCGGGCGTGTCGGAGTGCTTGTGGTGATTGCGGTGGTGGCCCGACCACCAGAGCACGCCCTTCTGCGAAGTCAGCGTGCCGAGCGCCGCGAGCACGAACTGGAACACCCGCCCGGTCTTGTAGCTGCGGTGCGAGAAATAGCGGTGATAGCCCGCCATGATCCCGAAGCTGCCGAGGCAGTACGCGACCAGGAAGGCGCCCACGTTGCCCCAGCGGAAGGGCACGAAGAACACGCCCAGCGCCGCGAGGTGGATCAGGTAGAAGGGCACCGACGCCCCGTCGAGGCTCAGCTGTTCGTCAGGGCCCCGGGCGTACGGATCGCGCTCGTTTGTCACACGCCATAGGGGGCCGCCCGGCCCCACCGGTCAAGCGCGACTGTATCGATTGTCGGATTGGATATACGACCGGGCGGTCGCGATATCGGGAGTGGCGCGGAGGCCGCGGTCAGCGCGGGATCTTCTTGCCGTCTTCGACGAACTTGGCGAGCCCGGCGTCGGTGAGCGGGTGCTTCGCGAGCTGCTCGATGACCTTGTACGGAATCGTGCAGACGTCGGCCCCGAGCAGCGCCGCCTGCGAGACGTGGATCGGGTGGCGCACCGAGGCGACCAGCACCTGCGTGCGGAAATCGTAGTTCTGGTAGATCGTGACGATGTCGCCGATGAGGTCCATGCCGTTCTCGGAGATGTCGTCGAGGCGGCCGACGAAGGGCGAGATGTACGTCGCGCCGGCCTTGGCCGCGAGCAGCGCCTGGTTGGCCGAGAAGCAGAGCGTCACGTTGACCTTGATGCCCTCCGCCGCGCAGGCCTTCGTGGCGCGCAGCCCCGCGAGCGTCAGCGGCAGCTTCACCACGACGTTCTTGTGCACCTTCGCCCAGGCGTGCGCCTCGGTCATCATCTCGTCGTAGTCGAGGCTGAGCACCTCGGCGGAGATCGGGCCGTCGACGATCTCGCAGATCTCGCGGACCACGTCGAGGTACTTCCGGCCGCTCTTGGCCACCAGCGAGGGGTTGGTGGTCACGCCGTCGATGACGCCCATCGCCGCCGCGTCGCGGATCTCCTTCAGGTCAGCCGTGTCGATGAAGAACTTCATGGCAATCGCTCCTTCTGGTGCGGGGCAGTGTCACGAAAGCCCTTCACGGCGCAAGTCACGACACCCGCGACAGCTTGCCCCGGCGCGCGTCGAAGACCACCACCCCGACGCTGCCCAGGAAGCCCACGAAGCCGCCGAGCAGCGCGCCCAGCCAGAGCGCGTAGGGGCGCACGTTCTCCATCAGCCACTCGAACACGGGCTTCGGCACGTACCAGGGCGGCACCACCGCGGCGAGCAGGAGGTGCAGCGCCAGCGCCCCGACCCCCATCAGCGCGGCCGTTAGAACGAGGCACTTCAGGACGGTCCAGCTCCATCCGCGGCGCCGGGTCGGAGCGGGGGTCGGGGTCGTGGGTTCCATGGTGGCGTGAACATACGCCCGTGCGCGGTCGCAGGCCCGCGGCGCCGCGCGGCTTGACCCCTCCGCGGCCGGTCGCTAGAAAACGTCCTCCACATCACCGCCAGCAGGAGCGCTCCAGCCATGAACCGCACCGAGACCCGCCAGACCGCCACGGCCCGCCCCCAGGACAACGCCCGCACCGCCCGCCGCCCCTGGCAGCGCCCCGATTTCGTCGAGACCTCAGCCTGCGCCGAGATCGGCGCCTACGCCTTCCAGGCGAAGTGACGCCCCGCGGGTGACCACCGTCCCCGCGCGTTACCTCCCTTCGTAAAGCACCGCCCCGCCGCCGCCCCCTATGCCCCTGACCGTCATCGTCCTCGGCTCCTCCGCCGGCGGGGGCCTCCCCCAATGGAACTGCAATTGCCCCCAGTGCGCCGCCACGCGCGCGGGCGATCCGATGGTGCCGCCGCGCAGCCAGTCGTCGATCGCGGTCTCCGCCGACGGCGAGCGCTGGCTGCTCTGCAACGCCTCGCCCGACGTCCGCACGCAGCTCGCCCACACCCCCGCGCTGCACCCGCGCGCGCTGCGCCACAGCCCCATCGCCGCGGTCGCCCTGACCAACGCCGACATCGACCACGCCACCGGGCTGCTCATCCTGCGCGAGGGCGGCGCGCCGCCCGTGTACTGCACCCCCCGCGTCGAGCGCGCCCTCACCGTCGGCCTGCGGGTGCTCCCCGCGCTGGCCGCCTACGGCGAGGTCACCGTGCGCCCCCTCGACCCGCGCTCCGACGAGCCGGTGTTCGTGCGCGACCGCGCGGGCGACGACATCGGCGTGCGCCTCAAGGCCTTTACCGTGGCGAGTAAACCGCCGCCGTACATGCTGCCCCACCTGACGGCCGACGAGGCGGCCGACCTGCACGCGGGCGACACCGTGGGCTTCGAGCTGTGCGCGGCCGACGGCGCGGCGCCGCTCGTCTACGTCCCCGGCGTGAAGGACCTCGACGAACCGCTGCGCGCGCGGCTCTCGGCCGCGGGCATGGTGCTCATCGACGGGACCTTCTTCACCGACGACGAGCTCGTCGCGACCGGGGCCTCGAAGAAGACGTCGCGCATGATGGGCCACGCGCCGCTCACCGGCGACGGGGGGCTGCTGGCCTTCCTGAAGACCGTGACGGGACCGCGCGTGGCGCTGGTGCACATCAACAACAGCAACCCCGTGCTGCGCTCCGACAGCCCCGCGCGGTGGGAGATCGAGGCCGGGGGCGTCGCGGTGGCGGGCGACGGCGACGTCTTCGTGGTGGGTTAACGGTAGACGCCCAGGGCGGCCATCGAGCGGTCGTGGGCCTTCGACAGCAGCGGCAGCGCGACGGCCGCGCCGACGAGGGCCATGAGCATGTCCCACTGGGCGTCCCAGACGTCGCCCTGCGAGCCGAGGAAGGCCGTGCCCGTGTCGCCCGCGACGACCAGGGTGGTCCACCACTCGATGAGCTCCCAGAAGGCGCCGATGGCGAGCACCACCGAGAGCAGCAGGAAGGTGAGCCACCCGCCGCGCTGCAACGGCGTGCGGCGCAGCAGCACCTCGCGGATGGTCAGCACCGGGAAGAACCCGAGCGCGAAGTGGCCGACGCGGTCGTAGTGGTTGCGGTGCAGGTGGAAGGCCTCGCGCGCCCAGTTGCCCAGCGGCGTCAGCGCGTAGGTGTAGACGCCGCCGTAGATGAGGATGAGCACGTGGAGGAAGATCCCCGCGGCGACGAGGCGGGAGATCGGGAAGCGGCGCCAGCAGGCCGCGAGCACGGCGATGTACGCGAGGCCGGGGACGACCTCGAGGCACCAGCTGGTGCGCCCCGCGGGCGGCGCCCAGAGGGTGAGGATACAGACCAGGGTAAGCACGCCGACGAGGGCGAGGTGGGTGCGCCCGAGGGCGGCGGTGCCGGCGACGGGCTGCGGGGAGGTCCAGTCGACGGCGTTCATGGCCGGCGACGACACCACACTAGAGCGCGGTGCGCACGTCCCACAGCTCGGGGAAGAGCTTCGTCTGGAGCATCGCCTGGAGGTAGCTGACGCCCTGCGTCCCGCCGGTGCCGCGCTTGAAACCGATGATGCGCTCGACGGTGGTCACGTGGCGGAAGCGCCAGACGCGGAAGCTGTCTTCCATGTCGACGAGCTTCTCGGCGAGCTCGTAGAGGTCCCAGTGGGATTTCGGGTCGCGGTAGACGGCCATCCACGCGCGCTCGACGGCCTCGCTCTTCTCGTAGGGCTGGCGCCAGTCGCGCTCGACGTGCTCGGGCGGCAGGTCGAAGCCGCGGCGCACCAGCAGGCGCAGCGCCTCGTCGTAGAGGGAGGGCGCGACGAGCTCGGCCTCGACGGCCTTCGCGCGGGCGGCGTGGTGGGCGTGCGGGCGCACCATCACGGGGTTCTTGTTGCCGAGGATGAACTCGATCATCCGGTACTGGTGGCTCTGGAAGCCCGACGACTTCCCGAGCTTGTCGCGGAAGGTCAGGTACTCCGACGGGGTGAGGGTCGCGAGCACGTCCCAGGCGTGCACCTGGAGGCCGAAGATGCGCGAGACGCGCGAGAGCATCTTGAAGGCCGGCGGCAGCTCGTCGCGCGCCACGCTGGCGCGGGCGGCGCGCAGCTCGTGGAGCATGAGCTTCATCCAGAGCTCGGCGGTCTGGTGCTGCACGATGAAGAGCATCTCGTCGTGCGCGTCGGAGACCGGGTGCTGCGCGTCGAGGAGCGCGTCGAGCCCGAGGTACTCGCCGTAGGACATCTCGCCGGCCAGGTCGAGGTGGGCCCCGTGGGGCACGCGCGCGGGAGGGTCGGTGGGGTCGCTCACGCCGCGGAGACTACTGCACCACGACGGCGATGTAGGCTCCGCGGTCCATGACCGTCGAGGAGATCGCCGAGGCCGTCGCCGCGCTGTCGCTGGACGAGGCCCGCGCGCTGGTCGCGGCGCTGCAGGCGCGGCTCGCGCTCGAAGACCCGATGCCCGACTGGCGCAACATGGTGGTGCTCTACGGCGCCCCGCCGACGCCGGAGAACCGCACGGCGTACCTGCCGCACGCGCTGGTGCTGCTGGCGGTGGGCCCGAAGCGCGCGCTGGTGATCTCGGCGCTGCGGGTCGCGTTCTCGATCTCGATGGCCGAAGCGAAGGCCGCGGCCGACGCCGCCCCCTGCTCGCTCGGGACGATGCCCGATGAGTTCGCCGCGAATGCCGTCGCCGACGCGCTCCGCGCGGTGGGTGCGACCATCGAGCTGCGGCCCGTGACGCCGTAGGGCGACGGCCGCAGAAGGCCCGACGGCCCTCCCCCAACCCCCCTCCCAGACCCTGAGAAGGTCAGCATAAACCCCTGCGGGGCTCATCCGAATCTTACGTAGCAACGTATGATTGGATGATGACTACGCGGGACTCCCTGTTTGACTCGGGCGCTCCGGTGATCGCGACTCCCGCCTCT
>JAQBQI010000346.1 GCA_028287085.1 Myxococcaceae bacterium | reverse complement strand
GCCGCGACGCCCGAGCAGCCCGGCACGCCCGAGACCGACGAGGCCCGCCGCACCCGCATCCTCCCGCGCTTCTCCTCGCTCGACGGCTCCATCGGCCTGCTGCACACCCGCGCCGCGCAGACCGGCGCGGCCGGCTCGTTCCGCTTCGGCCTCATCGGCGAGTACTTCGGGTCGTCGGAGTTTCTCCGCCCCCCGACGCTCTCGGGCACCGCGGCCACCGGCACCGACTCCGCCCAGCACATCGGCGGCACCGCGACGCTCTCCTACTCGCCCCTCGACTTCCTCGAGATCTTCGCGTCGATCCGCGCCTACGCCAACGCCAACGACCGCGAGCGCCCGGCCCTCTTCCAGGTGCTCGGCGACACCACGCTCGGCGTCAAGGCCGCGGGGCGCATCGCGCGCGGGCTCTACGTCGGCGGCTTCGCGTCGGTCTACCTGCTCAACCGCTCCGGGGACATCGGCCTGCTCGGCGACTCCACCAGCGCCAACTTCGGCGTGCTGAGCACCCTCGACCTGCGCGACTTCGGCAGCAGCGTGCCGCTGCGCTTCCACTTCAACGCGCACTACTACCTCGACAACAGCGCCTCGATCGTGTCGCCCACCGAAGAGCGCCGCCGCGCCGCGCAGCCCGGCTACGACGCCGCCCGCTGCGCCTCCGGCGCCATCGACCCGACCTGCTTCCTCGAGGTGTCGCGCATCGAGCGCCACGCCCTCGGCATCAACCGCGTCGACCAGTTCGGCATCAACCTCGCCGCCGAGGCCGAGCTCCCCTGGGTGCGGCCCTTCCTCGAGTGGTCGGTGGGCATCCCCGTCAACCGCCAGGGCTACTCGTGCTTCGAGCCCGGCACCGGCCTCTCGGGCCCCGGCGGCGCGGCCGACGACGACGCCTGCCTCGCCCGCGAAGGCTTCTCGTCGATGCCCTCGCGCTTCACCATCGGCACCCGCATCCTGCCGCCGGTGCGCGGCCTCGCCGCCCTGCTCGCCTTCGACATCGCCACCAGCGGGAGCTCCAACTTCGTGCGCGAGCTCGCGCCGACGCCCCCGTGGCAGTTCTACTTCGGCGCCTCGTTCGCCTACGACATCCACCCCCCGGTGCAGCGCGTCGAGGTCGCCGGTCCCGAGCGCGTCACCACCCGCGAGGTCGACCGCACCCCGCCGGGCGGCCACGTCGTCGGCATGGTGCGCGACTCCGAGAGCCACAACGCCGTCACCGGCGCCATCGTGACCTTCACGGGCCACCCCGAGCTGCACATCCTCGCGACGGCCGCCGACGGTCGCTTCCGCTCCGGGCACCTCGTGCCGGGCGACTACCGCCTCGCGATCACCGCGCCCGACTTCAACCCCGGCGAGTGCACCCTCACCATCCCGGCGCCCGCGCCGGCGACCGAGGGCTCGACCGCGCCGGCGGCCAACGCCGACCCCGAGGTCAACGTCAACTGCGAGGTGCGCCCGATGCCGCGCCGCGGCGGGCTCTCGATCCACGTGGTGTCGTCGCAGGGCGCCGCCGCCGTCGCCAACGCCAACGTCGTGATCGCCCCTGCGACCGGCCTCAACGTGCCGAGCGGCCAGCAGGCGCCCGTCGAGCGCACGCTCACCACCGACGCGCAGGGCCGCATCGCCGTCGACGAGCTCCTCGCCGGCCCGTACACCGTGCGCGTCGAGTCGAGCGACCGGCACATGGGCTCCGTCGGGCAGCAGGCGACGGTCGAGCCGCGCGAGAGCCGCGCGGTCGAGATCACCGTCACGCGCCGCCCGCTCCGGCCCGCGGTCGCCATCCGCGGCAACATCCTCGCGATCATGCGCCAGGTGCACTTCCAGACGAACTCGGCGGAGATCCTCCCCGACTCGCGCACGCTGCTCGAGGAGATCGCCGACACGATCAACCGCCACCCGGAGATCGCCACCGTCGAGATCCAGGGCCACACCGACAACGCCGGCGTGCCCGCCAACAACATGACCCTCTCGCAGAGCCGCGCCGAAGCGGTGCGCGAGACGCTCGTCCGCCTCGGCGTCGCCGCCGACAAGCTCACGGCGCGCGGCTTCGGCCAGACCCGGCCCATCCGCCCGAACCTCACCGTCGTCGGCCGCACGGCCAACCGCCGCGTGGAGTTCCACCTCACGCGGGCCCCGGGCGCGACCGCCCCCGCGACCCCGCGCCCCGCCGCCGCCCGCCCCGCCACCCCCTGATGCGAGCGCGCGCGATCTCCACGGTCGCGCTGCTCGTTCTCTCCTGCCGCGCCTCGGCGCCGCCCACCCGTCCCCCCCCACCCCTCGCAGCACCCGACGCCGGACCGCCCCCCGTGGCGGCGCCGGTCGTCCCGCCGCCCCCGCCCGACGCGCAGCTCGCCGTGGCGTCGGCGCTACCCGGGCTCGAAGCCGTCACCGCGGAGGCCGCGCCGTGGGTTCCTCCGACGGTGCTGCGCGCGGTGCTGCGGGCGTCGGGTGAGCTCCCCCTGCCCGGCGCCCCGACCCGTCACGACGACGCCGTGACGTGGACCCTGCTGCTCCAGGCGGGTGCCCCCGCGACGGCCGCGGCGGCGGCCTGCGCGGCGGTGACGAGCGACGCCCACCTCGCGTGCGCGGCCGACCGCGTC
>JAQBQI010000333.1 GCA_028287085.1 Myxococcaceae bacterium | reverse complement strand
TCCGACACGCGCTCGCGCGGCCAGGCGGTCGCGCTCCTCGGCCTCGAGGGCGCGGCGCTCGCGGTCCCCGTCGGCTTCGCGCTCGCGGGCATGCTGCGCGGGCGCCCGCCGCACTGGGGCCACACGTACCTCGGCGCGGCGGTGGGCTCGCTCCCGGGGCTCCTGCTCGGCGTCGCCACGATGAACGACCGCGTCCTCAGCGACCACCCGGTGACCAACCCCTTCACGGGCGCGGTCGTCCGGCGCGACGAGGCGCCCCGGTCGAGCGTCACGCCCGCGTTCACGGCGGGCGCGGCGCTCACCGTGCTCGGGGCCCTCGCCGGCGCCGAGCTCGCGTGGCTCCTCGCCGACGCCGACGCCCTCGAAGACGAGTCGCGCGCCGCGCCCGCGAGCGTCGCGCCGACGCTGGCGGTCACCCCCCAGGGCGCCACGGCGGGCGTCGCGGGAACCTTCTGACGCGCCTGGTACTACAGCCGCAGATGAGGCATCGGCCCTCCCCCAAACCCCTCCCAGGTCCTGAGGGTTGACCTCCTCTCGGCGGCGGAGAAGTTGGTGCGAGCCGCTGGCTTCGCTGGGGTTCCGCGCGATGGCGCGTCACCCCAGGCAATAACAGGAGGGCCGCCCCGGGCGCTGCCCGGGGCTCCGGTCGGTCGTTGCTGTACTCACGCCGATCGGGGCGCTGATGCGGGGAGCCAACGTGGTTGCGACGTTGGACGGCGCAGCTTCGTGACGTGCGCCCAGCGACGTCCGTTCGGAGCCCCGGGCAATGCCCGGGGCGGCCCTCCTGTTATTGCCTGGGGTGACGCGCCATCGCGCGGAACCCCAGCGAAGCCAGCGGCCTGCGCCACCCACCGGCCGATCGAGATGGCGCCACCCCTCCGGGCGATGCCGGGGGTGACGCGCCATCGCGAGGAACCCCAGCGACACGGCGACGCGCCCCACCAACCCATCGACCCGACGGGGCCAACCCGCAGAGCTCGCGAGTCATCCGCGTGGTGGCCCCGATCCCTTCGCGAGGTAGCGCACGCAGAGGGCGGTGACCTCGGGGATGAAGTCGGGGTCGTCGAGGCGCTCGGGCTGGTCGATGACGGCGGCGTGGGTGACGGCCTCGACCGTGGTCACCAGCAGGAAGGCCGCGAGGTCGAGGTTGGCCGGGCGCATCTCCTCGCGGCGCGCTTCGAGGTAGGTGCGCACCAGGGCCTCGGAGCGGCGGCCGATCTCGTGGAAGCGCTTGAGCATTCCCACCTTGGGGAGCTGCTCCAGGAAGACCCGGTGCAGCTTCGGGTTCACCTTGTGGGCCTCGATCTGCGCCGCGACCACGGCCCGCGCGGCCGCCTCGAGGTCGGCCCCCGCCACCGCCGCCAGCTCGCGGCGGAACACCTCGAACATCTCCTCGCAGTGCGCGTCGATGAGCGCGGCGACGATGGCGTCCTTGCTCGGGAAGTACTGGTAGAGCGAGCCCACGCTCACGCCCGCGACCTCGGCGATGCGGTTGGTGCTCGCGCCCTCGTAGCCGTCGCGGGTCAGAATGCGAGCAGTCGCTCGGAGGATGCTGCCCACGGTGTCCCGCGAGCGCTCCTGCCGAGGGGCCTTGCGTACCGCCAATTTACGCGCTGCAACCATCGGTCTCCACGGGCCCCGTCGGGGAATGCGAGTAGCAAACGTGAGCGATCACTCACATATTCTCTCCGACCGCGACGGGGGGCACAAGGGCCCCCGACGACACCGGTCGAACGGAAGCCGAGGGACGACATGGGACATCTGGTGCTGGCGAGGCTGAGGGCGCTGCGCGGGTTCGCGATGCTGGTGCGCGACCCGCGCGAGATCGACGGGGTGTTCACCATCGCCGACGCGCTGCGCACGCCCGCGGCGATGCAGCCGATGGTCGACCACTTCGCGCGCGACCCGGGCGGGCGGCGCGCGCTGGCCGAGCGCCCGCGGCTGGCCCTCGACCTCGACGCCCTCGGGCGCCTCCCCGACGGCACCCTCGGCCGGGTCTTCGTCGAGCACCTGCGGGCCAACGGGCTCGACCCGCGCGACCTGCCGACGCTGCCCGGCGCGACCCCGCACGACTACGTGAGCGCGCACCTCACCGACACGCACGACGTCTGGCACGTCGTGACGGGCTTCGACACCGACGTGGCGGGCGAGCTCGGGCTCCAGGCCTTCTACGTCGCCCAGTCGCCCTCGAAGCTGGCCGTGACGCTGCTCGCCGCGGGCCTGCTCAACACGCTCGCGCCGCAGAACTTCGACGACCACCCGCGGCGCCTGGAGGAGATCGCCCGCGGCTGGCTGCTCGGCCGCTCGTGCGCGCCCCTCTTCGGCGTGCGCTGGGACGAGCTCTGGGCCGTCCCGATGGCCGAGGTGCGGGCGCGCCTGGGCATCGACCGCGACGGCGTGCAGGCGCGCCTCGCCCCCGCGAACTGAGCGTATCGTCGCGCGGATGACCGCGCCGAAGCGTCCCGACATGGTGGGCTGGTACGACCCCGCGCAGCTGATGCGCACCGGCGTGCAGACGGTGCTCACCGAGGCCTTCGCGACGCGCGCCGACTTCCGCCTGCTGCTGGCGCTGGGCGAGGCCCAGGAACCCCGCTCCTTCGCCGACCGCGACGCCTTCTGGTTCGACTACGTCTCCGACACGGGCGACGGCTGGCGGCCCACCACCGCGGTGCTGCACGCCCTCGCCGAGCCCGCCATCGAGGTCGACGGCCAGTCCCTCCCGCGCGGCGACCTGCTGGTGATGGGCGGCGACCAGGTGTACCCGGCCGGCAGCGTCGCGCTCTACGAGGAGCGCCTGCTCGCGCCGATGCGGGCGGTCTCCCCCGCGGAGGCGCCGCCGTCGCGGCCGCTGGTGCTGGCGATCCCCGGCAACCACGACTGGTACGACGGGCTCGTCGGCTTCGTGAACACCTTCGCGCAGAAGGGAGCCCTCGGCATGTGGGCGACCTTCCAGACGCGCAGCTACCACTGCCTGAAGCTTCCGCACCGTCACTGGCTGGTCGCCGTCGACGTGCAGCTCCAGGCCGACCTCGACGTGCCCCAGCGCCGCTGGTTCGAGGGCGCCCTGAAAGACCTCCGCGAGGGCGACCACGTCATCGTCTGCCTGGCCGAGCCCACCTGGGTCTTCCGCCAGCAGTACGGCCACGACCACGGGCCCCAGCTGCGCGCGCTCGAGCGCTACATCACCGAGGAGAAGCGCGCCCGCGTAGTGCTCTGGCTCGCGGGCGACCTGCACCACTACCGCCGCATGGCGCGCACCGACGACGCCGCCAAGGCCCAGTACGTCACGGCCGGCGGCGGCGGGGCCTTCCTGCACCCGACGCACACGCCCTCGCTCCCGCGCCTGCACCGCGGCCGGCGGGGCGAGACGCGGCGCTTCTCGGTCGAGGCCGAGTACCCCTCGCGGGCCGTGTCGCTCTCGCTGGCGCGGCGCAACCTGGCCTTCCCCTTCCTCAACCTCCGCTTCGGCTTCGCGACGGCGGCGCTCTACACCCTGCTCTCGTGGCTGCTCCCGCAGCCCGACCTCGGGGCCATCGACCGGGGCGTCGGGGCGGCCATCCGCCGCGGGCTGGTGCAGGTGGCCGAGCAGCCGAGCGCCATCTCGCTGGTCGTGCTGCTGCTCGTCGCGGTGGTGTACTTCACCGACTCCAACCGTCCCCTCTACCGGGTCGGCGCGGGCCTCGTGCACGGCGTCGCGCACCTGCTCGGGGCGCTCGCCGCCACCGCCGCGGGGCTCTGGTGCGCGCGCGCCCTCGGGGTGCAGCACGACGTGGTCGCGCGGCGCGGGGTGATGATCGTCGCGAGCGCCGTGCTCGGCTACGGCCTCGGCGGAATGATCATGGGCCTCTACCTCTTCGTGAGCGTCCGGGTCTTCCACCGCCACGGCAACGAGGCCTTCTCGTCGCTGCGCGAGGAGGGGTGGAAGAACTTCCTCCGCGTGCGGGTCGACGCCTCGGGCCTCTCGCTCTGGGCCTTCGGCCTCGACCGCATGCCCGCGCAGTGGAGCGACGACCCGTGGCCCCTCCCGCGCGACCCGTCCAGCGCGGCGCGGCCGAGGGTGATCGATCGCGTGCAGATCCCGGCGCCGATCGAGTCCCGGCCGTAGCTGCGGTAGCGTCGCCGCGATGTCCCGCCGCACCGCTTCTCTTCTGCTGCTTGCCCTCGGCGCCTGTTCGTCCTCGCGCGCCGGCGACTTCTCCGTGGATGGGTCCACCACCGTCGAGGATTCCACGGCCGACGCGCCCACCGCGGACGATGCTGGGAAGCCGGTCGACGCGCCCGTTGCGACCGATGTACCGGTCGGGGTCGACGCCCCGCTCGGGGTCGACGCGCCTGCGGCGGACGACGCCCCCGCGGACCTCGATGCGCCCGACGTGGTCGACGTGCCTGAGGTCCTCGACGTGGTCGACGCGCCCGCCGTCGTCGACGCGCGCTCCGACGCCGCGGTGGTCTGCCGCTCGTCGCGCGAATGCGGCGCGCTGGGCCTGGTGTGCGACCCGGCGCGGATGCTCTGCGTCGAGTGCGTGGGCGACGTCGACTGCCTGCCGACGCAGGTGTGCGGCGCCGACGCGACCTGCATCGCGCCGCGCTGCGCGGCCGGGGCGCCGACCTGCGCGCCCGACGGGCGGGTGCGCACCTGCGACCCGCGCACGGGCTTCGTCGACATGGTCTGCCCGGCCGGCATGGGCTGCACCGCCGGGCGCTGCGTGGCGCGCACGTGCACGCCCAACGCGGTGGAGTGCGGCGCCGGGGCCGAGCGGCGCACCTGCAGCGCCGACGGATCGACGCAGACGATCTCGGCCTGCCCGGCGGCGCCCCACGCGCTGGGGCGCTGCGTGGGCGCGGGCGCGTGCGCGCTCACCTGCGACGCCGGCTACGGCGACTGCAACGGCTCGACCAACGACGGCTGCGAGGCCGACCTGCGCACGAGCGCGGCGAACTGCAGCGCGTGCGGGGCGGTCTGCGCCGGGGGTGTCTCCTGCGTCGGCGGCACCTGCGCGACCTGCGCGGCCGGAACCATCCGGTGCGCGGGGCTCTGCGTGAACCCGTCGACCGACGCGGCGAACTGCGGCGGCTGCGGGGTGGTCTGCCCGGCGGGGGCCTCGTGCTCGGGGTCGCAGTGCCTCTGCGCGGCGGGCCTCACGCGCTGCGGCGCGAGCTGCGTGAGCACGCTGACCGACCCGGCCAACTGCGGTGGTTGCGGGGTGGGGTGCGCGACGGGCTGCATGGGCGGCGTGTGCGGCGGCGCGTCACTGACCTGCGGCGCGAGCACCTACGACGTGAACGGGCTCGCGGCGGACGGCTGCGAGGTGTCCGACGACGCGATCGCGGGGCACACGCAGTCGACGGCGGCGGTGCGCCCCTCGCTGGGGTGCTCCGACACGTCGAGCTCGTCGGTGAACGGCGCGCGCATCGTGTCCGACGCGCGGACGCACTCGCCGCCGCCGCCGGGCTTCGTGGGCACGGTCGGCGCCGCGCCCGACTGGTACTCGGTGCTCGCCACCGGCGGAACCTTCTGCGCCAACAACTACGGCGTGACCATCGTGACGAGCGGCGGGAGCAGCGCGGGTAGTTGCTACTCGGTGACGCTGATCACCGACCGCACCACGGTGAGCATGGCCGTGAGCGGCAGCGGGTCGAACACGATGTCGTCGACGGCCTTCGGGCTCTACACCGAGAACAGCACCGTGTACTTCCGGGTGGAGAAGACCTGCTCGCTGCCGGTGCGCGAGAACGTCTCGTACACGCTCTCGTACCACCTCTGACGGGGCGCCCGACCGCGCCCGCGGTCACCTCCCATTGGCCGTGATTGACGACTACGACGACGAGTGATGTCAGCGGCGTCGATGCCATTGGCGCCCCCGTTGCCCTGCGCATGGCGAGTGATCGCTTCGATTGGAACCTCGACGGGTGACCAATGAACCCGTCGCGAAGATGCATGTCGGGGCGAACGAAGCTCACGGAGAGCTGCCGCCGGCAACGGCGTAGCCGCTCGACTTCCATCATCGATGGTCGCGCCCGCTCGCGCCCTTCGCCCGAAATGCCTCCCCCGCCCGCGCCGCCCGCTACCGTTGGCCCCCATGCGCGCTCGCCTCTTCGCCCCGCTCTTCGCGGCCCTGCTCGCCCTCTCCCCGGCGGCGCAGGCCCAGCACGCCCCGCGCTCGGTGCGCGCCGCCGCGCCCGCGGTGCCCGCCTCGCCCGTGGTCACCGAGCTGCGCCGCGTCGCCGCCAACCTGCGCAGCACCCGCTACGCGCACGCCACCCGCGTCGACGAGCGCGCCGGCCGCTACGACTTCGACTGCTCCGCCATGGCCACCTTCGTGCTCGCCCGCTCGGCGCCCCGCGCCAACGCCGCGGTGATGCGCCGCAACGGCCGCGGCCGCCCCGTGGCCCGCGACTTCCACGACGTCATCGCCGCCGCGCCCACCGAGCGCCCCCGCGACGGCTGGCTCCGCCTCGCCCGCGTGCAGGACCTCCGCCCCGGCGACGTCATCGCCTGGCGCCGCCCGCCGACGGTGGCCTCGCGCAACACCGGCCACGTCGCCTTCGTCCTGGAGGCCCCGCGCCGCCTCGACCGCGAGGGCCGCCGCTACCTCGTGCGCATCGTCGACTCGACCTCGATCCCGCACGGCGACGACACGCGGCCGCGCGCGCACCAGAGCGGCTTCGGCTACGGCAACCTCACGCTCTTCGTCGAGACCCCCGGCGCCGACCCGACGGCCTACGGCTGGTACGGCCTCGACACCCGCATCGACTTCCGCACGCACATCGCGCTCGGCCGCCCGCTGCGCTGACCCGACGCGCGCGGGGCGTGTTGACCCCCCCGGGGCCGCCCGGCAGGCTGGCGCGATGAGCGTCGACCGCAGCCCCGCCCCGACCCCCGCGCCCCGCCCGCGCGCGCCCCGCCAGGAGTCCTGGGACGCCATGACCGCCGCCGAGCGGGCCGCGGTCGTGAAGGCGCTGGCGGCGCCGATCCCCGCGGTCGAGGTCGCGTCCGAGGGCGACGTGCATTTCGAGTCGAAGGCCGACACCCGCGCGACGCTGCGGAAGTACTTCGAGCGCTCGGGCCGCAAGGTCTACGTGGGCGCCGAGATCGGCGTGTACTACCCCGACGAGGAGCGCTTCGTGCCCGACCTCCTCGCGGTCGCCGACGTCGAGACGCACCGCCGGAGCTCGTGGGTCGTCTCCGCCGAAGGGCGCGGCGTGGGCTGGGTGATGGAGATCCTCGTGGAGGGCGACCGCCGCAAGGACGTCGTCACCAACGTGCAGCGCTACGGCGCCCTCGGCGTCGAGGAGTATTTCGTCTTCGACCGCGCGCGCAAGGCGATCCGTGGGTGGCGACAGGCGTCGCCGGGGCTGCGCACCTTCGTGCCCATCGTCGCGCAGGGCGGGTGGATGGCCTCGCGGGTGCTGGGCCTCGAGATCGCGGCGCTCGACGGCCGGGTGCGCCTGCGCCAGGGCACCGCCGAGCTCCGCACCTCGGACGAGATCATCCAGTGGCTCGAAGACCGGGCCGACGAGCTCGTCGAGGAGTCCGAGCAGCGCCTCGCCGCGGCCGAGGAGGCCGTACAGCAGGAGGCCGCCCGCCGCGTGGCCGCGGAAACGCGGGCCGACACGGCGGCGCTGCTCGCCCGCGCCGACGCGCTGCGCACGGTGCTCGCGGCGCGCGGTCTGGTCGTCGACGAGGCGGCGCGCGCGACGATCGCGGCCTGCGCCGACCCGCGCCAGCTCGACCGGTGGATCGCCCGCGCGGTCACCGCCGCCGCCGTCGCCGATCTCTTCGACGGCCGATCGACCTGAGCCGCGACCCACGCCGTGAGTCAGCTGCTGCGCGTCGTCCACCCCGTCCCCGCCGAGCCCTGGCCCACCGCCGACGAGGCCGCGGCCTCCCTGCTCTTCTCCCCGCTCCCCCTCGGTCGCGGCCTCACGCTCGCCTCGCGCACCTGGGTGCCGGCGATGGTTCCGTGGCGCGCGACGGCGGAGGGCGAGGTCACCGACGCGGTGCTCGCCTGGTACGCGCGCTACGCCGACGGCCGCCCCGGCGCCCTGGTCGTCGAGGCCACCGGCATCCGCGACGTCCCCAGCGGACCGCTCCTGCGCATCTCCCACGACCGCTACGTCGACGGCCTGCGCCGCCTCGTCGACACGGTGCGCGCGCGCTCCCACGGCGAGACCCGGGTGTTCATCCAGCTCATCGACTTCCTCGCCATCCGCCGCCGCCCGGAGCCCGCGAGCTACTTCGCGCGCTTCCTCCGCGTCGACGAGGGCCACCGCCGCCGCCTCGCCGACCTCCTCGGCCGCGCGGCCCCCGCCGCCGACGACGCGCTCCGCGCCGCGCTCGCCGCGCTGCCCGACACCGCGCTCGACGCCGTGCTCACCGCGCGCGAGCTCGACGACCTGCGCCGCGGCTACCGCGAGCGCGTCACCGACCTGCACCTCCCGCACATCCGCGCGCTGCCGACCGCGCTGCCGCCGCTCTTCGCCGACGCGGCCGCGCGCGCCGAGGCCGCGGGCTTCGACGGCGTCGAGCTGCACTACGCCCACGCCTACACGATGGCGTCCTTTCTCTCGGCGCTCAACGACCGCGACGACGGCTACGGGCGCAGCCGCGACGGGCGCGTGCGCTTACCGCGCGAGGTATTCGCGGCGGTGCGCGCGCGGGTCGGCGGGGGCTTCGTGGTGGGCTGCCGGCTGCTCGGCGACGAGGCCATCGCGGGCGGCAGCGCGGTCGACGACGCGGCCTTCTTCGCCGCGGCGCTGGCCGCCGACGGGATGGACTTCGTCTCGGTCTCGAAGGGCGGCAAGTTCGAGGACGCCAAGGCCCCGAAGGTCGGCGAGGCGGCCTACCCGTACACCGGTCCGAGCGGGCACGAGTGCATGCCGACGGTGCGCTCCGACGCGCGCGGACCCTTCGGGCGCAACCTGCCGCTGTCGCGCGCGGTGCGCGCCGCGATCCGGGCGGCGGGCCTCGCGACGCCGGTGGTGGGCGCCGGCGGCATCACGGGCTACCGGCTCGCGGAGGCGGCGCTGGCGCGGGGGGATTGTGACGTGGTGGCGGCCGCGCGGCAGAGCCTCGCCGACCCCGACTGGTGGCGGAAGGTGCGGCTCGGGCGGGGCGCCGAGGTGCGTCGCTGCAAGCTGACGAACTACTGCGAGGGCCTCGACCAGCACCACAAGCAGGTGACGTGTCAGCTCTGGGATCGGGCGGTGGTGGAGGGCGAGGACGCGGCCTCCGTGGCGCGATCGGCGGATGGCCGTCGTCGCCTGGAGGCGCCGCGCTGGGAGGAGTGATCGGGGGGAGGTGAAGCGGGGGGAGGGAGGGAGACGGAGCGGCGGGTCAGCGGGGCGGCGTGTGCCCCGGGTGACTCACTCGAGCTCGTTGGTGATGACGATCTGGGCGCCCTGGATCTCGCCGGCGTTGAGCGAGGCGGCGCGGCTGAAGGTCGAGTTCGTGCCGTCGCCGTCGATGTTGCCGTTGGCGATGGCGTTGAAGTTCGAGGCCGAGGCGGTGGCGCTGTAGGCGTAGTAGAGGGGCGAGTCGACCGAGAAGCCGATGGCGCTCCAGCCCGAGTCGGCGGTGAACGCGGTGGGCTGGGCCGGGTACTTCGAGGCCGAGGCCGCGGTGCTCGGGGTCTGGGTGGCCGACGCGAAGCTCGCGACGCTCTGCTCGGACGACTGGTTGAAGTAGCTCACTTCGCCCTGGTAGATCTTCGAGATGTTGCCAGTCGCCTCGCTGGTCTTCGAGCGCTTCACGTAGCGGGTGAAGGCGGGAATCGCGACGGCCGCGAGGATGCCGAGGATCACGACGACGATCATCAGCTCGACCAGGGTGAAGCCCGCGAGAACCTTCTTCATGGAACGCTTCATTG
>JAQBQI010000326.1 GCA_028287085.1 Myxococcaceae bacterium | reverse complement strand
CGGGGGCGAGCTTCGCGGGCGGCAGGTGCTCCGGCGTGATCGACGCGCCCGAGGAGAGCAGCACGGCGCGCGCGATGACGTTGCGCAGCTCGCGGATGTTGCCCGGCCAGCGGTAGGCCGCGAGCAGCGCCATCGCCTCGTCGGAGATGGTCGGCGGGGGGCGGCCCGACTGCTCGGCGGCGGCGAGCGCGAAGCGGCGGGCGAGCGGCGCGATCTCGCCCACGCGCTCGCGCAGCGGCGGGATCGTCAGCACGAAGCCCCCGAGGCGGAAGTAGAGGTCGGAGCGGTAGCGCCCGGCGGCGATCTCGGCCTCGAGGTCGCGGTTGGTGGCGGCCACGACGCGCACGTCGACCGGGTGCGACTTCACGCCGCCCACGCGCCGCACGAGGCGGTCTTCGAGCACGCGCAGCAGCTTCGCCTGGAGCGCCAGCGTGAGCTCGCCCACCTCGTCGAGGAAGACCGTCCCCCCTTCGGCGGACTCGAGCAGGCCGGGGTTGGCCGAGACCGCGCCGGAGAAGGCGCCCTTCTCGTGGCCGAAGAGCTCGCTCTCCACCAGCGACTCGGTGAGGGCCGCGCAGTTGATCTTCACGAAGGGCTTGTCGCGCCGGGGCGAGCGGCGGTGCAGGCGCTCGGCGAAGACCTCCTTGCCGACGCCGGTCTCGCCCAGCAGCAGCACGTGGATGACCCCGGCCGCGACGCGGTCGAGCATCGTGTGCAGCCGGCGCATCGCCGGGTCCTCGACGACGAGGTCGCCCGCCGGGGCGGCGGCGCGCGGGGCGGCCTCGCCCACGAGCGCGCACAGCACCGAGCCGAACTCGATGACGTCGCCGACGCGCAGCTCGACGCGGGCGGCCGGGGCCGCGAGCGCGCCGCGCACGCGGGTGCCGTTGGCGCTGCCGAGGTCCTCGACGGTGATCGCGTCGGCGATGCGGATCACCGCGTGGCGGCGCGAGATCGAGGCGTCGTCGATGCGCACCGCGGCGTCGGCGGCGCGCCCGACCACGACGTCGCCGGCGGGCGGCAGCGGGAAGAGGTGGGCGCCCGCCGCGGTGACGATGCGGAGGTGGAGCCCGCGCGACGCGAGCCCGACGCCGATGCGCGCGGTCTTGTCGGTCGGCGGCGTGGTCGGCGGCATCGGCGGGGCCACCGTACTCCCTTCACGGCGCCCGCACGCAACGGAACCCGCGCACCCGGTCGCGGTTCGAGTAGAGCAGGGCCTGCCGCGCGGCGCCGCGCCCCTCCCAGAGCACGCTGTTGAAGCCGCCGCCGCGGCCGACGAGGGTCGTGGGCGAGGTCGGCGGGTGGGCGCAGAGGAGGTTGAGGGTGCCCGTGCGCGCGTCCCAGCAGCCGGAGCCCGACTCGCTGTACGCGTCGGCGGTCCACTCGAAGGCGTTGCCCGAGAGGTCGAAGACGCGCTGCCACGCGACGCGCGGCTTGTCGTAGCCGATCGCCCAGGTGCCGTAGGCCGTCGCCGCGGTGCGCCCGCCGGTGGCGGGGCAGCGCGGGTTCTGGAGGTTGGCGTCGCAGCTCGACTCGTCGTCGCCCCACGGGTAGCGCCGACCCGGGGCGACCGCGCCAGCGAGCGCCGGCGGCGCGTCGGGGTACGGGGCGTAGCGCGCGACGAACTCCCACTCGGCCTCGGTCGGGAGGCGCCCGCCGTCCCACACGCAGAACGCCATCGCGGTGAACCAGTCGACGCAGTTCACCGGCTGCTCCTCGAAGGCGGCGGGGTCGCGGGTCCAGTGGCAGTAGGGGTTGGGCGGGGAGTAGGCCGCCGGCTCCCGCGCGAGCCACGCGCTCATGGCGGGGACGAGCTCCTGCGCGACGAGCGCGCCGCCGGGCAGCGCGACGAGGCCCGACGGCGGCACCGGCATGGCCGCGGCGTAGTAGGCCCGGAAGCGCGCGACGCTCACCTCGTAGCGGTCGATGCGGAAGGGCGACACCCGCACGCCGGCGACCTCGTTCTCGACCGCCACCGGGCCGCCCGCGTCGACGCGCTCGCCCATCGTGAAGGCCGCGCCCGCGTCGATGAACTGCTCGCCGCAGTGGCTGTCGTAGCTCTGCGGCTCGGTCACGTACGCGGGCCACGCGGCGTCGAGCCAGAGCCCGCCGTCGCCGCAGCTGCGCGCCCGGCAGCCCTCGTCGACGCGCCCGTTGCAGTTGTTGTCGACGCCGTCGCCGCAGACCTCGACCGCGCCCGCCCGGCCGCACGGCACGTCGACCGACACGCGCGCGTCGCGCGGCGCGTCGACCGGGGCGTCGCTGCCCGCGTCGAAGCCCGCGTCGAAGCCCGCGTCGAAGCCCGCATCGAAGCCCGCGTCGAAGCCCGCATCGAAGCCCGCATCGAAGCCCGCGTCGCTACCTGCGTCGGACCCGACGTCGCTGCCGAGATCGGTCGCGGCGTCGTCGGCCGCGGCGTCGCGCGGCTCCGCGGGCGGTGGCGAGCCGGTGGTCGCGCGCTCGATCGGGATGCAACCCGTGAGTCCGCACGTCGTGCCCGCGGCGCACTGCTGGTTGGCCGCGATGCGGCACCGACCCGCGAGAAACATCGCCAGGTACACGAGGTGGTCGGGCTCGAAGCGCACCGTCGCGAGCTGGGTGAAGTTGCCTTCGTCCTCGCGCAGGTAGGCCGCGACCGACACCTGCAATCGGCGCGGGTCGGCGGCGTCGTAGGCCGTCACGGCGATCTCGCCCGGCAGCGTGAAGCCGTCGAGGGCCGCGTCCGCGCCTGGCGCCAGGCCGTCGGGCGACTGGATCTGGTAGATGCGGTCGAGCAGGCGGGTGGGCGAGCCCTCGCGCTGGATGATGACGCGCACGAAGCGCAGCTCGGCGCTCGGCCGGAGGTCGCTCGCGACGACGACCACGAGCTGCGTGGCGGGCTTCGCGCACGAGGCCCCGAGCAGCAGGAGCGCGAGCAGGCAGAGGCGGCGGGCGGCGCTCACGGTCCGGCCGGCTCCGCGACGTCGCCCCAGGTTCCGCGGTGGGGCGCGGGCACCTCGGGTCGCGTGACGACGACCGCCGTGATCACCGCGCCGACGGCCGCCGCGCCCGTCCCGAGGAGCAGCGGGAGCAGCCAGTGGTTGGGCTCGCGGACCAGCCCGATCGCCAGCCGCGCGACGCCCGCGTGGCCCACCATCACGGCCCGACGCGCGGGGACGAAGCCCGGCGCCGAGACCTCGACCCAGTACTCGCCCGGCGGCAGCGGCAGCTCGCGGCGGCCCGCGCCGAGGGGCCGCCCGTCGAGGGTCACGCTCGCCGTCGCCGGCGTCGGCTCGACCACCAGGCGCCCGTCGCGGATCGGCGCGAGCACGACCTCCAACGACACGCGCGCGCTCGCCTCGGCCGCGGGGAGCTCGCGGCGCTCGGGGCGGAAGCCCGGCGTGGTCCACTCGAAGGCGTGGGCGCCGGGGTCGAGGGCGAGCTCCTCGCCGGGCGCGGGCGCCGCCGCGGGTCGGCCGTCGACGAGCATCGCCGCGTCGGGCGGGGTGACGCGCACGCGCACGGTCACGAGCTGGCGCCGCAGGTCGGCGACCTCCTCGCGGATGGCCGCGAGGCGCTCGGGCGGCACCGACGGCTCGGGCGCCAGGCCGTAGCGCTCGAAGGCCGCGATGGCGGTGACGTAGCGGCCGAGCCCGCGGTAGGCGAGCGCGAGGTTGTAGGTGACCACGGGCAGGGGCCGCAGCTGGTTCGAGCGCTCCAGCGCGACCGCGGCCTCGTGGAAGCGCCCCTCGGCGATCGAGCGCAGGCCGAGCTCGTACGCGGCGCGCGCCTGCTCGACGAGCGCGGCGGAGACCGGCGGCGCGGTCTGGGCGCGGGCCGCGCCGGCGAGACCCAGCAGCGCGAGCGCGATGCAGCTACGGCGAAGGATAGGC
>JAQBQI010000263.1 GCA_028287085.1 Myxococcaceae bacterium | reverse complement strand
ATCCTTCTCATCCTTCTCATCCTTCTCATCCTTCTCATCCTTGCGACCCTTGCGCCCTTGCGGTTCATTCTCCCTCACCGCACGCGGGCCCGACTCCCCCAGCGCCCGGAGGGGTCGTCGCAAGAGGGCGACAGCGTCGGCCAGGCCGGCGTCGTGTGCGGACAGGATCAGCGGCCGCGTGACTCAGTGCGCGAGCCAGCCGGCGTCCATCGTGACGGCCGTGCCCGTCACCGACCACGCCTCGTCGCGGCACAGGAAGGCCGCGTACTTCCCCACCTCGGCCGGCTCGATGAGGCGCTTCTGGGCGTTCTGCGTCAGCAGGATGCGCCCCACCACCTCGGACTCCGGGACCCCGTGCACGCGCGCCTGGTCGGCGATCTGCTTCTCCACCAGCGGCGTGCGCACGTACGAGGGGCACAGCGCGTTGACGGTCACGTTGTGCGAGCGCGCGGCGGCCTCGAGGGCGACGGTCTTGGTGAGCCCGACGAGCCCGTGCTTGGCCGACACGTAGGCCGACTTGTACGGCGACGCGATCAGGCTGTGCACGCTCCCGACGTTGAGCACGCGGCCCCAGCCCCGCTCGTACATCCCCGGGATCAGCGCCTTGATGAGCAGGAAGGGCGCCGTCAGCATCACGGCCACGAGGAGGTCCCACTTCGCCTCGTCGAAGTCCTCGACGGGGCTCACCGACTGGAGCCCCGCGTTGTTCACCAGCAGGTCGACCGCGCCGGCCTCGCGCGCGAGGCGCTTCACGTCGTCGCGGCGCGACAGGTCGGCGGCGATCACCCGCGACCCCGGCAGCGTCGCGGCGACCTCGGCGAGCGCGCCCTCCGACACGTCGCTCAGGACGACGCTCGCCCCCTCGGCGGCGAACTCGCGCGCGACGGCGAGGCCGATGCCCGAGGCGGCGCCGGTGACGAGCGCCGTGCGGCCGGCGAGGAATCCGTGGGTCATGGCAGGAAGCTCCGGATGGCGGCCGCGGTGGCCGGGTGGGTCATGACGGCGTAGTGGTTGGCGTCGACGTCGACCGCCTCGCTGCGCGGCACCTCGTGGAGGAAGTCGGCGCGGTCGCGGGCGCTCACGATGTAGCCGTCGCCCAGGGGCACCGCCGCGCGCACCAGCAATGCGGGCATGGTCAGGTCGGGCCAGAACGAGCGCGGCGACTGGGTGGCGCCGTAGGTCATGTCCTCGAAGACGGCGGCGCGGTCGGTGCGGGGGCGCACGCCGCCGTCGACCGCGACGAGGTCGTAGCGGTAGTGGGTCTCCCACACGGGCGACCAGGGGCTGATGATGCCGAGGCGCCGCACGGCGTCGACGTAGGCGTCGGCGCTCGGGTGCACCGAGCCGAGGCGCTGCACCGCCGCGAGGATGGGCAGGAGCGAGGCGGGCTCGGGGATACCGACGGCGTCGATGAGCACGGCGCGCTCGAGGCGCGCGGGCGCCTGGCGGGCGACCTCGAGGCCGACGAAGGCGCCCATCGAGTGGCCGACGTACTCGAAGCGCTGCGCGCCCAGCTGCGTGGCGGCCTCGAGCACGTCGCGGGCGTGGTTGCGCCAGCCGTAGGTGCCGAGGCCGGTGACGTCGCTCCACCCGCGGCCGCGGAGGTCGAGGGCGACCACCGAGCGGCCGCGCGCGGCGAGCTCGGGGCCGAGAAAATCGTAGCTGCGGGAGTTGGCCGAGAGGCCGTGCACGCAGACCACGAGGCGCCCGTCGTCGGGGCCGAAGCGGTGCGCGCGCAGCCGCCCGGAGGAGAGCGCGAGCTCGATGGCGCGGGGCGGGGTCGACATGGGGGGTGAGGCTTCGGGCGCCCGCCGCGGTGCCGCCGCGTTGTGCGGCGCAGCATCGGTGGGGCGTCCGCGTTTCGTAGCCGCGGGAGAGGTCGGGGTCAACCCCACCCTGCTGCGCTGCAACAGAGGGGGTCAGGCGCGTACTCAGCGGTTGAGGGTGATGCGAAACTGCTGGGCCGCGCCGCTGTCCGAGCGGACCACCGCGCAGAGGGCGCCGACGCGGCCGTCGGACAGCACGCGGGTCGCGACGAGGCCGCTCGAGAAGGGGGCGCAGCTGCGCACGCCGGCGGCGTCGACCGCGACCACGCCGAGGTCGAAGCTCGCGTCGCCGGGGCGGGTGAGCTCCAGCGCGTACGAGACGCCGGGCTCCGGGGTGAAGACGAAGTACTGACCCACGTCGGCGTCGGCGAGGGCGCCCCGCACGCAGGCGCCGAGGTTCTCCGCGGTGGCCATCGTGGCGGCGGTGGAGCCCATCGCGGGGCACATCTCGCGGGCGCCGGCGGCGGCCGCCCCGACGCTCTCGGCCAGCGCGGGCTGCGCGATCGGCGCGCCCGGCATGGCCACGTCGACCGAGGACTCGGCGAGGCCCCCGGCGATCGTCTCGAGGACGATGCCGTCAGGCATGACGGACGCCATCTCGGGGCCGGCGGCGCAGCCCACCGCGGAGAAGGCCATCGACGCGAACACACCCAGCAGACACGACTTGTTCATGAGATTTGTCCATTCAGCAACCCAGCCGACTCTTGCGAGTCCCGTAGGCTTTGCGTCCCCCGCTCACGCGAGGTTTGCCGTTATTGTGGAGCGGGCTCCGGCGCCGCCAGGCGGCGCGTTGGCCCTTCGCGCGACCCTCCTCCACCCGTTGTCCGGGGGGCCGAGCGCCGCGTGCACACCCTTCATCGGCGCCCCCCCGGGAAAGCTTGAGGGCAAATCGTCCGGCGCCCTCTTCGCGCCCTCGCGGCCGCCGCTTGACAGGCCCCGCCGTGCCTCCTTCCATCAGCCCCCGACATGGAACCCACCGCCCAGCCCGCCGTCACGCCGCCGCGCAGCCCCTACCTCGAGGGCCCGTACACGCCCGTCGAGCGCGAGCTCACGGCCGAAGACCTGCCCGTCATCGGCGCGATCCCGGCCGACCTCGCGGGCATGTACGTGCGCAACGGGAGCAACCCCCGCTTCGCGCCGAAGGGCCGCTACCACTGGTTCGACGGCGACGGCATGGTGCACGGCGTCCACTTCGAGGGCGGCCGCGCGGTGTACCGCAACCGCTACGTGCAGACCGCCGGGCTTCGGGAGGAGACCGCCGCGGGCCACGCCACCTGGTCGGGCATCATGGAGCCCCCCGACTTCCGCCGCCGGGGCGGACCCTTCAAGGACACCGCCAACACCGACCTGGTCTTCCACGCCGGCCGGCTCATGGCCCTGTGGTGGCTCGGCGGCGCGTGCCACCAGCTCTCGCTCCCGGCGCTCGAGACCCTGGGCGTCGTCGACTTCGGCTCGCCCCTGAAGAAGGGCCTCTCGGCCCACCCCAAGGTCGACCCCGTCACGGGCGAGCTCATGTTCTTCGACTACGCCCTCACGCCTCCGTATCTCACCTACGGGGTCATCTCGGCGTCGGGACAGCTCGTCCACCAGGTGCCCATCGACCTGCCCGGGGCGCGGCTCCAGCACGACATCGCCATCACCGCGAAGCACACCATCCTCATGGACCTCCCCCTCATGTGGGACCCGGCCATGCTCGCCCGCGGCAAGACCCGCGTGCGCTTCTACCCCGAGCTCCCGGCGCGCTTCGGGATCATTCCCCGCCACGGCGCGCCCGACTCGATTCGCTGGTTCGAGGCGAGTGCCTGTTACATGTATCACACCATCAACGCGTGGGAGGAGGGCGACGAGGTGGTGCTCCTCGGGTGCCGCATCGCCAACCCGCTGCCCGACGCGCCTGATCCCGCGAAGGTGCTGCCCCGCCTCGACGCCCTCGCGCTCGAGCCCTACCTGCACGAGTGGCGCTTCAACCTCGTCACCGGCGCCGTGCGCGAGCGCCAGCTCGACGACGTGATGACCGAGTTTCCGCGCATGAACAACGAGCTCCTCGGGCGCCCGTCGCGCTATTCGTACAACCCCCGCGTCGCCCCCGAGTCGACGCTGCTCTACGACGGGGTCATCAAGTACGACACCGTCGCGGGCACCTCGGCCGCGTATGGATACGGCGCGAACCGCTACGGCGGCGAGGTGGCCTTCGCGCCGCGCGTCGGGGCGAAGGGCGAAGACGACGGCTACCTCGTGACCTTCGTGCACGACCGCGCGAGCGGGCGCGGCGAGGTGGTGGTGCTCGACGCGCGCGACGTGGGCGGCGAGCCGGTGGCGCGGGTGGTGCTGCCGCAGCAGGTGCCCATCGGGTACCACTCGTGGTGGGTGCCGGCGGCGCAGATGGCGGTGGCGGGGTGAGGGCGCCGGCGCGGTCGCGGGCGCCGGTCTTCGTGCTCGGCGGCGCGCAGACCGACTTCGCCCGCCACTGGACCCGCGAGGGACTCGGGCTCACCGACCTGATGCGCGAGACGGCGCAGTCGGCGCTGCGCGCGGCGAAGGTCGACGCGGGCGACGTCGAGGTCGGGCACGTGGGCAACTTCGTCGCCGAGCTCTTCTGCGGACAGGGCCACCTCGGCGGGCTCTTGATCGAGGCCGACCCGGCCTTCGAGGGAATGCCCACCTCGACGCACGAGGCGGCCTGCGCGGCGGGCGGCGCGGCCCTCATGGCGGCGATGGCCGACATCGAATCGGGCCGCTACGACTGCGCCCTCGTCATCGGCGTCGAGCTGATGCGCAACGTGAAGGGCGACGCGGCGGCGAAGCACCTCGGGGCGGCGGCGTACGTTCCGCGCGAGACCGAGGGGGTGCAGTACCCGTGGCCGCAGCTCTTCAGCGAGCTCGGCGACGAGTACGAGCGCCGCTACGGCATTCAACAGCGGCACCTCGCGGCCATCGCAGAGAGCAACTTCGCCAACGCGCGGCGCAACCCGCTGGCGCAGACCCGCAACTGGGTGCTCGAAGCGAAGAACTTCACCGCAGACGACGTGGCCAATCCGGTGGTGGCGGGCAGAATCCGCAAGCAGGATTGCAGTCAGATCACCGACGGCGGGGCGGCCGTGGTGCTGGCCTCGGCGCGCTTCGCCGAGGCGTGGGCGCGGCGCGAGGGCGAAGGGCTGGAGGGCGTTCCGGTGATCAAGGGCTGGGGCCACCGCACGGGGCGGATGTCCTTCGCGGACAAGATCGCGTCGAGCCGCGGCGCGGACTACGTGCTGCCCCACGTGCGCGGCGCCATCACCGACGCGTACGCGCGGGCGGGGGTCGAGGGCCCGTCGGCGCTCGACGCGATCGAGACGCACGACTGCTTCACGACGACCCACTACATGGCCATCGACCACTTCGGATTGACCGCCCCGGGCGAGAGCTGGAAGGCCATCGAAGAGGGAGTGATTCAACAGGGTGGGCGTTGTCCGATGAACGCGGGCGGCGGACTGACGGGCGGCGGGCACCCCATCGGGGCGACCGGGGTGCGCATGGTGCTCGACGCGGCGAAGCAGGTGCGCGGCGCGGCGGGCGACTACCAGGTGGCGGGCGCGCGCACGGTGGCGACGCTCAACCTGGGCGGCAGCGGCACCACCGCGGTGTGCACCCTCGTTGGCCGCGCCGGGTGATGGACGCGTACATCTACGAAGCGATCCGCACGCCGCGCGGCGCGGGCAAGGCGGGCGGTGGGTTGTCGGGCGTGCGCCCCGTCGCGCTGCTGGCGGGGCTCTTTCGGGAGCTCGCCGCGCGCACGGGCGTCGACCCGGCGGCGATCGACGACATCGTACTGGGGTGCGTCACGCAGGTGGGCGAGCAGGGCGCCAACCTCGCGAAGATCGCGGCCCTCTACGCGGGCTGGAGCGATACCGTATCGGGTATGACGCTCGACCGCTTCTGCGCGTCGGGCCTCGACGCGGTGAACCTCGCGGCGGCCAAGGTCTCCTCGGGCATGGAAGACCTCGTGGTGGCGGGCGGGGTCGAGTCGATGTCGCGGGTTCCGATGATGTCGGACAAGGGCGCGTGGTTCGCGGATGCGGACGTGGCGCGGGCGACGGGCTTCGTGCACATGGGCGTCTCGGCCGACCTGATCGCCACCCTCGACGGCGCGACCCGCGAGCAGTGCGACGCGTGGGCGCTGCGCTCGCACGCGCGGGCGGCGGCTGCGCGCCGCGAGGGGCACTTCGCGCGCTCGCTGGTGGCGGTGCGGGACGAGTCCGGGGCGGTGCTGCTCGATCGCGACGAGTGGATTCGCGAGGGGCTGACGGCGGCGAAGCTCGCGGCGCTGCCGGCGGTCTTCGCGGAGGCGGGGGCGAAGGGCGGCGACGCCATCGCACTGGCGAAGTACCCCGAGGCGGGGGCGATCGCGCACGTGCACACGGTGGCGAGCGCGCCGGGGGTGGTCGACGGCGCGGCGCTGGTCTTGATTGGCAATCGGGCGGCGGGCGAGAGATATGGGTTGAGGCCGCGGGCGCGGGTGCGCGCGTACGCGAACGCGAGCGTCGAGCCGGTGCTGATGCTGACCGCCCCGGCGCCGGCGACCGTGAAGGCGCTGGCCAGGGCGGGGATGTCGATTGGCGACGTCGACCGATACGAGATGAACGAGTCGTTCAGCGCGGTGGTGCTGCGGTACCTGCGGGCGCTGGCGATCGACGAAGAGCGGGTGAACGTCGACGGCGGGGCGATCGCGCTGGGGCACCCGCTGGGCGCCACCGGGGCGGTGCTGGTGGGCACGCTGCTCGACGCGCTGGAGCGGGCGGATCGCGCGGTGGGCGTGGTGGCGATGTGCGCCGGCGCGGGCATCGGGGCGGCGACGGTGATCGAGCGGGTGTAACGGATGGGCAACGAGTTCAAGGGCGAGGCGGGGCACTCGGCGGACTACTTCGGCGACACGCGCGACCACTGGTGGAACCGCGACTACCTCGCCTTGCTGGCGAAGCGCTGGCGGCTGTCGGAGGTGCACGAGGCGCTGGATGTCGGTTGTGGCGTCGGGCACTGGGGGGCGCTGCTGGGCGAGCACCTGGCGCCCGACGCGTGGATGATCGGGGTCGACCGCGAGCCGCAGTGGGTGGCGAAGGCGACCGAGCGGGCGGCGGCGCGGGGCCTCGGGCCGCGCCACCGCTACGTGCGGGCGACGGCGGAGGCGCTGCCCTTCGGCGACGACTCCTTCGACCTGGTGACCTGCCAGACGGTGCTGATCCATGTGCCCGACGTGATGGCGGCGCTGCGGGAGATGCGGCGGGTGCTGCGCCCCGGCGGGATCATCGCGGTGTGCGAGCCCAACAACCTGGCGCACGCGGTGATGGCTGACGCGACGACCTTCACGGGCCCGGTCGACGAGCTGCTGGCGATGGTGCGGCTGCAGCTGGTGTGCGAGCGCGGCAAGGCGGCGCTGGGCGAAGGGGACAACTCCGTCGGACAGCTGCTGCCGGCGATCTTCGCCGACGCGGGCCTGGTCGACGTGCAGGTGTCGATGAACGACCGGGCGGTGCCGCTGGTGGCGCCGTACGCGGCGCCGTGGCAGCGCCCGATGCTCGAAGAGATGATCGACTTCGCTGAGCGCGACTACGGGATGTGGAGCCACGACGAGACGCGGCGGTACTACCTCGCGGGGGGTGGCAACGAGGCCGACTTCGCGGGGCACTGGGCGCTGGCACTGCGCAACGTGCGCCGCGCGGCCGACGAGGCGCGCGCGGGGACGTATCGACTGGCGGGCGGCGTGGTGGGCTATTGCGTGTCGGGGCGCAAGGCGCTCACTCGTCCCTGAATCGATATCCCACGCCCTGCTCGGTGACGATGTGCCGCGGGCGCGCCGGGTCGGCCTCGACCTTCTTGCGCAGCTCGGCCATGTGCACCCGCACGTAATGCGATTGGTTCGCGTACGACGGCCCCCACACGTCCTTCAGGATCTGCCGGTGCGTCAGCACCTTCCCGACGTTCTGGGCCAACAGCACCAGTAGCTTGTATTCAATCGGCGTCAGGTGCACCGCCGCGCCGTCGCGGGTGACCTCGCGTCGCACCAGGTCGACGCGCAGTCCGCCCGACTCCAGCACCGCCTTCGTCGCCCCGTCGGGCGCCGCCGTCGCCGCGTGGCGCAGCGCCACCCGCATGCGCGCCAGCAGCTCGTTCACCCCGAAGGGCTTCGTCAGGTAGTCGTCGGCGCCCGCGTCGAGGGCCGTCACCTTGTCGTCCTCGCGGCCGCGCGCCGAGATCACCACGATGGGAACCCGCGTCCACTCGCGCAGCCGGCGGGTGAGCTCGATGCCGTCGCCGTCGGGCAAGCCGAGGTCCATCAGGATGAGGTCGGGGTGCTGGCTGCTCGCCAGCGCCAGGGCCGCCGCCGCCGTCTCGGCCTCGGCGAAGCGGTACCCGTGCGACGTCAGCGACGCCCGCAGGAAGCGCCGCATCTGCGGCTCGTCCTCGACCACCAGCACCAGCGGCCCGGCCTCGCTCACCGCGCGGCCTCCGCGAGGGGCTCGGTCGACGGCGCATCGCCCACCCGCGGCAGCACCACCCGAAACACCGCCCCGCCCCCCTCGCGATTGAACACTTCGATGGTCCCGCCGTGGGCCTCGACCATGCCTTTGCAGATGGGCAGCCCCAGCCCGACGCCGCCGATGCCCACGTGCGGCCCCCGGTAGAACTTCTCGAACACCCGCCCGCGCGCCTCTTCGGACAAGCCCGGCCCGCGGTCGGCCACCTCGATGATCACCCGCGCGTCGTCGGCGCGGGCGGCCACCTCCAGGGCGCTCCCGGCGGGCGTGTACTTCGCCGCGTTCTCCAGCAGGTTCACCAGCACCTGCTCGATCAACAGCGGGTCGACCGAGAGCAGCGGCAGCCCCTCCGGGAGCCGCGTCGTCACCGCGCGCCCCACCAGCCGCCCCTCCAGCCTCGTCAGCGCCGACCCGACCATCTCCTCCAGCGGAACCCACTCGCGCCGCAGCCGCAACCCCCCGGACTCCAGCCGGGTCATGTCGAGCAGGTTGGCCACGAGGCGCTCCATCCGGTCGGCCTCCTCGCAGATCGCGTCGAGCAGCCCCGCCCGCTCGGCCGCCGGCACCGTCGCCGAGTCGTCGCGCAGCGTCGTCGCCGCCCCCGTGATGGCCGCCAGCGGCGTGCGCAGGTCGTGCGAGACCGCGCTCAACAACGAGCTGCGCATCTCCTCGACGCGCACCCGCAGCGCCGCCGCGCGGGCCTCCTCGGCGAGCAGCGCCCGCTCGATCGCCAGCGCCCCCTGCCGCACGAAGGTCTCCAGGAAGTCGCGGGTCTCCAGGTCGAGCGCGTGGCCGCCCGCCAGCGCCAGCACCCCCAGCACCGCCGCGCCCGAGCGCACCGGGACGCAGGTGATGCGCGCGCCCGGCAGCGTGTCGGTGCCCGCCCCGGCGGGCTGCCCGTGCTCCAGCACCCAGCGAATGACCTCCTGCTCGTCCGCCCCGAAGGGCACGTCCCCCGCGCGCCCGTCGAGCGCGAGCGCGGCGCCGCCCTTCGGCGCCAGCGCCACGCCCACCGCCGCGAGGAAGACCTCGGCCCCCTGCTCGGCCAGCACGCGCGCGGCGCCGCCCTCGTCGGCGGTCGAGGCCAGCGCGCGGCTCAGCGCGTAGAGCGACGCCGTGCGGGCCTCGCGCTCGCGGGCGTTGAGCCCCTGGCGCTTCACCCGCAGCGCGAGCGCGCTGATGAGCTGCCCCACCCCGAACATCATCGCGAAGGTGAGCACGTTGTGGAGGTCCCACACCGCGAAGGTGAAGAGCGGCTGCACGAAGAAGAAGTTGAAGGCCGCGACCGAGAGCGCCGACGCCGCCACCGAGGGCCCGCGCCCGTAGCGCACCGCCACCACGATGATCACCAGCAGGTAGATCATCGAGAGGTCGGGCAGCGCGAGCAGCGGGCGCGCGAGCCAGGTGGCGCCCGTCGCGATGGCCACCGCGAGCGCCGCGAGCAGGTAGCCCGCCGCGTCGGGTTCGGCCGCGGGGCGCCCGCCGGGGGGCCGCGGCTCGGCGGCGTCCCCGGAGATGACGTGCACGTCGATGCCGCCGCTGCCGCGCACCACCTCGTCGAGCAGCGAGCCGCGCACGAGGTCGCGCAGGCGGGGGTGGGTGGGCTTGCCGAGGATGATCCGGGTGACGTCGCGCTTACGGGCGTAGGTAAGAATCGCGGCGCTCACCCGCTCGCCGGAGAGGCGCGCGACCTCGGCGCCCATCGAACCGGCGAGGCGCAGGTGGGCGTCGAGGCGGTCGAGGTCGTCGCGCGATAGCGGATCGGCGGTGGAGGGCTCGACGTAGACGGCGACCCAGCCCGCGCGCAGCCCCGCGGCCAGGCGCCGCGCCGCGCGGAGCAGCCGGGCCGACGCGGGCGACGGGCCCACGCAGACGAGCACGCGCTCGCCGGCGGTCCAGCTCTGCTCGATGGCGTTCTCCTCGCGGTAGGCCCGCACGTCGACGTCGACGCGGTCGGCCACGCGGCGCAGGGCGAGCTCGCGCAGCGCCAGGAGGTTGCCCCGGCGGAAGAAGCTCTCCGTGGCGCGCGCCGCCCGCTCGGACGCGTAGATCTTGCCCTCGCGCAGGCGCGCGAGCAGCTCGTCGGGGGGCAGGTCGACCAGCTCGACCTCGTCGGCGCGGTCGAGCACCGCGTCGGGGACGGTCTCGCGCACGCGCACCCCGGTGATCTGCTCGACCACGTCGTTGAGGCTCTCGAGGTGCTGCACGTTGAGCGTGGTGAACACGTCGATGCCGGCGTCGAGGAGCTCGAGCACGTCCTGCCAGCGCCGGGGGTGGCGCGAGCCCTCGGCGTTGCTGTGCGCGAGCTCGTCGACGAGCAGCACCCGCGGCCGCCGCGCGAGGGCCGCGTCGAGGTCGAACTCCGCCCGCGCGCGCCCGCGGTGCTCGACCGTGCGCGGGCGCAGCAGCTCCAGGCCCAGGAGCACGGCGCCGGTGTCGAAGCGCCCGTGGGTCTCGGCCACGCCCACGACCACGTCGACGCGCTGGTCGGTCATGTCGCGCGCGACCTGGAGCATCCGGTACGTCTTGCCGACGCCCGGGGCGAAGCCGAGGAAGACCTTGAGCTTGGCCCGCCGCCCGGCCGCGGCGTCGGAGTGGATGCGCCGGAGCGGGGCGTCGTCGGTCATCGCGTCACCAGGGCGCGAGTGTAGTGCCCGCGGCGCCGCTCGTGCCGACGGGCTGAAGCCCGCGGCAAGGGTGGGATCCGTGAGCCGCCCCCCGAAGTCCGCAAGCGGACT
>JAQBQI010000257.1 GCA_028287085.1 Myxococcaceae bacterium | reverse complement strand
GCCGACGCGCCCTCGCGCCGCCAGCGCTCGGCGACGCCGCTGAAGAAGTCGCGGATGCGCGGCGCCTGCGAGGCCCCGAGGGCGTGCTCGGGGTCGCGCGCGAGCATGAGCCGGAAGGCCCCCTCGCTCTCCTCGTCGCGGTTGAGGGCGAGGTACGAGAGCGCGAGCAGCTCGTAGATGCCGACCTCCTGCGCGGCGGTGTTGCCCCGGCGCAAGAGCGCGGCGGAGAGGGTCTGCACGGCCTCCTCGTAGCGGAGGTCGTCGAACTGCTGCCGCCCGGTGGCGACGAGCGTCGCGTTGGGCCCCTCCTGCGCGCGGCCGACGGCGGGCGCCGCGAGCGCGGCGAGCACGAGCACGGCCGTGAGGCGGCGGGTCATCGGGCGGCCCCGACGGAGAGCCGGCGCTCGCGGTCGTCGCGGAGGCAGAGGGCGATGTAGATGCAGTCGAAGACGAAGATCATCGTGTAGAGGAAATACATGAACGAGTACGTCGTGGGCTCGACGATGCTCGGGTGGGTGCGGAGGTGGCCGCCGACGAACTGCGCGGGCCACCAGTGCGCGAGGAAGAACGACCCCGCGAGGGTGCCGACCATCTTGAGCCACGCGGCGGCGGTGGAGAGCCCCTCGCGCCCCGGCCGCGACAGGTGGAAGAGCGGAAACGCGATGCTCATCACGAGGTTCATGGACATCGACGAGGCGACGCCCTTCACGTCGTTGAAGTAGAGCGTGAAGGTGTAGATCGCCGCGAAGGCCGTCGCCGCCGAGAGCGCGAAGAGCGGGTAGAACCACTTCTTGAGCCACGGCACGACCTGCGCGTCGCGGCCGAAGCGCGCCAGCTGGTAGATGATCAGCAGGTCGAAGACGAACCAGAACCGGTTACCCCAGAGGAAGAACCAATGGAGCTTCGCGTGCGTGATCTCGAAGGAGAAGATCGCCTCCCAGGCGACGTTGAGCACGATGCAGGGCCACGGCACGCCGTACGAGCGGTCCTTGAAGCCGCGGTAGATGATGATCCCGTAGGCGACCGTCCACGCGAGGTACATCACGGCGCCGAACGCCGCCTGCGTCGGCGAGAAGCCCGGCTGCGCCATCAGCTCGTCCCACATGCGGGCCATCTTCGCCCGCTGCCCTCCGCCGCGTCCATGATCACCGTCCCATGAGGCTGCACCACCTCGCGCTGCGCACCGCCGACCCGCCCGCCCTCGCCCGCTGGTACGTGCACCTCTTCGGCCTCGACCTCTGGCGCGACACGCCCGGGGCTTCGCTCTGGCTGGGCCTCGGCGACGCCGCCCTGATGATCGAGCCGGCCGCCCCCGGCGAGCCCGCCGTCCCCGCCGGGTCGATGGAGTTCTTCGCGCTGCGCGTCACCCCCGCCGGGCGCGACGCCTTCGTCGCGCGCTGCCTCGCCGCCGCGGTGCCCGTCGAGCAGCAGACCGCCTTCACCGTCTACGTGCGCGACCCCGACGGGCGGCGCGTCGGCGTGTCGTGCTTCGACGGCTTCCCATCGGCGCCCCCCGTGGAGTAGGACCGACCGCACTATGGCGCACGTCACCGTGTTGGGCGCCGGACTCGTGGCAGGTCCCGTGGTCCGGCACATTCTCGAAGCGTCTGCGCACACCGTCACGGTGGCGGCCCGGTCGGTCGACCGCGCCAACGAGCTGGTGCGCGCGCACCCGCGCGGCAAGGCCGTGGCCTTCGACATCGACGACGCCGCCGCGCTCGACCGCCTCGCCGCCGAGAGCGACGTGCTGGTCTCGATGCTGCCGTACCTGCACCACGTGAAGGTCGCCGAGCGCTGCATCGCGCACGGCCGCCACCTCGTGACGACCTCGTACGTGTCGCCCGCGATGCGCGCCCTGCACGAGCGCGCAAAGGCCGCCGGCGTGGTGCTGCTCAACGAGCTCGGCCTCGACCCGGGCATCGATCACATGTCCGCGATGAAGATCATCCACGGCGTGCGCGCCGCCGGCGGAACCATCACCTCCTTCCGCTCGTACTGCGGCGGACTGCCGGCCCCCGAGGCCAACGACAACCCCTTCGGGTACAAGTTCTCCTGGTCGCCGCGGGGCGTGGTGCTCGCCGCCCGCAACGCCGCGAAGTACCTGCGCGACGGCGCCGAGGTGGTCATCCCGGGGCCCGAGCTCTTCGCCAACCCCGAGATCGTCGCCGTCGAGGGCGCCGGCGTCTTCGAGGGCTACCCCAACCGCGACTCCACCGCCTACGTCAGCGTGTATGACCTGGCCGGCGTGCAGACGATGTTCCGCGGAACGCTCCGCAACCTCGGCCACTGCGAGACCTGGAAGGCGATGGCCGACCTCGGCCTCTTCGACGACGCCCCGCGCCGCTACGCCGCCGAGTCGTACCGCGGCGTGCTCGCGGCCCTCGCGGGCGTCGCGGTCGACGCCGACGTCGAGGCCGCCGTCGCCGCGAAGGCCAACGTCGCCCGCGACAGCGCGCCCATCCAGAAGCTTACGTGGTTGGGTATGTTCGAGGGCGCGGCGCTGCCCGACGCGGAGACCTCGCCCCTCGACGCGCTCGTCAGCCGCATGGTCGAGAAGCTCCAGTACCGGCCCGGCGAGCGCGACATGATCGCCCTCCAGCACGAGTTCATCGCCGAGTACGGGGGTGGGCGCCGCGAGCTGCTGCGCTCGACGCTGGTCGACTTCGGCCAGTCGGGCGGCGCGAGCGCGATGTCGCGCACCGTCGGCCTGCCCGCCGCCATCGGCGTGCTCCGCGTCCTCGACGGGACCATCCGCGACCGCGGCGTGGTCGTCCCGGTGACGCCCGAGGTCTACAACCCGATCCTCGACGAGCTCGAGGCGCTGGGCATCCGCTTCCGCGAAGAGCGGCACCCGGCCTGAGGGCGCGATGCTCGCCGCGCGCCTCCTCGATCACGGCCTCGTGCTGCTGGTGCTGCTGGGCGCGGCGCTCTTCCTCCTCCAGCGGGAGCTCCTGATCCCCTCGCGCCGCGCGCGCTGGGCGCTGCGCCTGGCCTTCACCTGCTGGGCGCTGCTCTGGCTCTCGGCCACGCCCGCCGTGTCGGCCGCGATGCTGCGCGCGCTCCAGCCCGCGGTGCCGGCCGCCGCCACGGTCGTCCCCGCGTCCGCGCGCGGGCAGACCGCCCTCGTGGTGCTCGGGTCGAACGTCGCCCCTCGCCTCGCCGACCTCCCCCCGCGCGAGCGCCTCGACGCCGCGGGGCGCGCCCGCACGCAGGGGGCGGTGCGCTGGTACGAGCTCACGCACCCGGCCGCGGTGATCGTCTCGGGCGCGGGCCCCGCCGGCGACCCCGACGGATCGGCCGAGGCGATGGCCGACGCCCTCGTGCACGCCGGCGTGCCGCGCGAGCGGGTGTGGCTCGAGCCGCGCGCGACCAACACCCGCGAGAACGCGCGCTACTCCGTCGAGCTCGGCCGCGCGCGCGGCGTCACGCGCTTCGTGGTGGTGACCAGCGCGCTGCACATGCCCCGCTCGCTGCGGGAGTTCCGGCGGGCGGGCGTCGAGCCCGTGGCGGCGCCGGTCGACTACCTCGCGGCGTCGTGGGGCGGGCCCTTCGCGCTGCTGCCCACCGCGACGGCGCTCGGCCGGACGCAGCAGTGCCTGCACGAGTTCATGGGCATGTTCAAGCCCTGAGCGGGTCGTTGCATGCGGCGAGAGGCCGCGTGACTCTCCCGCGAATGCGCCCCTCGCTGCTGCTTCCCTTCGCCGCCTGCTCGCTCTTCGCCTGCTCGGCCCGCTCCATCTCCCCGGGCCCCGCCGAGGACGCCCAGGTCGCGGTCGACGCCCCGACCGTCAACGACGCCGCGGTCGCGCTCGATCGCCCCGTGGTCGCGCCGTGCACCGCCGGTCGCGTGAAGTCGTGCCCCTGCACCGACGGCCGCCCCGGCGCGCAGACCTGCTCCGCCGACGGCACCTTCGGCGCCTGCGTCTGCGCCGTCCCCGACGCGGGCGCTCCCGTCGAGGACGTGCCCGTCATCGGCACTCCCGACGCCGCCCCGCTCAGCTACGACTACGTGATCAACAGCCTGCTGGTCGACGAGGGCGCCGAGCCCGGCGCCACGACCCGCGCGTTCTACGGCTTCAACCTCGACAACCGCTTCTCGTCCAGTCGCACGGCGTCGCAGGTCGCCGCCGACTGCTCGCACGGCGACTACTTCTCGGCGCTCGACGCCGACCAGAACATGGGCACCTGCACCGCGGGCTCCACCGGCGGCGGATCGGGCTGCCGGGGCGGCGTCGACAACCAGCTCCCCAACATGGTCCAGACGATCATGCAGTTTCAGGCGTCGCTCAGCGTGCAGTCGGTGCTGCGCGAGTCGATCGACGACGGGCACCTCGTGATGCTCCTCCGCGTGAGCGGCGTGAACGGGCCGCTCGGCCCGACCCTCAACGACCCCGCCGTCACCGTCACGGTCTACCCCTACGCGTGGGCGAGCTTCACGAACTGCGCGAGCATCCAGGCGCCCGGCCAGCACTACACCGTCGACAACCGCTCGCTGCGGGTGGCGGGCGACCTCGCCTCGGCGCGCTTCCAATACCCCGCGAGCATCGTGAACGGCCGCCTCCGCGTCGACGCCTCCGGGTCCGGCGACGCCACGCCGACCTTCGCCATCCGGCCCCCCGCCAGCCTCTCGCTCGGCTCGACCGGGATCTCCTACGAGGTGAGCTTCTACCGCACGCAGCTCCGCCTCTCGCTCGGCGAGACCGGCGGAACCAGCGGCAACCTCGGCGGCTTCATGCGCCAGGGCGACGTCATCGACGCGCTCGTCACGATCCCCGCGTTGATGCAGTTCCGCGACGCGGCGGGGCCGCTCATCCAGGGCTTCGTCGACGTCGCCACGGGTACGCCCGCGGCGTGCGACGCGCCGCAGGGGGGCATCGGCGTGGGCTTCGGCTTCAGCACCCTCCGCGCCATCATCGACCCCACCACCGTCACGGGCGCCCCGCCGGGCGTCTGCGGCGGCGCCCCGCGCTGAATCCCTCGTCGGACATTCCCTGTCCGCCAGGAATTAAGACATCGGTTCAGTACTGACCAGAATCGCAGCGTTGCCAACGACCCCCGCCAAGCGGAAGAACGGAAGAGAAGGGACGACGCCATGCACCACGACGATCACGACGAGGGCCTCACCGCCGCGGGCACCCGCTACCTCATCAGCGACCGTGACCTCGACGCGCTCGCCGAGGCCGAGGAGTCCTTCGCGCGCTGGGAGCAGACGCGCCGCTGGTGGCTCGTCGGCTGCCTCGACGACCGCGCCGCGCTCGACAAGGCCGACAGCGCCTGAACGTCCCTCCCCCCCGCACAACCAAGCGCCCATCATGGCGACCCGACTCGACGCCGGCCGGGTGCAGGCGATGCTCTTCCACCGGCAGCGGGAACTCCTCCGCGAGATCGCGCGCGAGGTCGGGGCGGAGCTCCTGTTCCTGAAGGCCGCGTGGTCCGACGCGGTGCTCTACGGGGGGCGCGGCGAGCGCGTCGGCAGCGACCTCGACGTGCTGGTCAACCCGGGGCGCTTCGAGGCCTTCGCCGCCGCGCTCGAGCAGCGCGGCTTCCGCCGCTACGAGCCCGCCACGCACCGCGCCACCATCGAGTGGGGCTCCAAGGAGTGGACCTACGGGCACCCCGGCGCGTGGATGCCCGTCGACCTGCACCGCGAGCTCGCCGAGCCGCCGTGGTTCGACCTCGACGCTGCCGCCGTCTTCGCGCGCGCCCGCGCCTGGTCGGCCGACGGCGAGTCCATCCGCTCGCTCGGCCCCGAGGACCAGCTCCTCTACGCCGCGCTCCACTACGCCAACCACCTCTACGAGATCGACGCGCGCCACGCCGACGACGTTGTGCGCGTGCTGCGCCGCGAGTCGCTCGACTGGCCGCTGGTCTTCGCCGAGGCCGAGCGCGGCGGCCTGCGCCTCGCGGTGCAGCTGCTGCTCGAACACCTGCGCGCGCGCGGCTGCGAGGTCCCCACGGCGCCGTGGTCGACGCGGCCGTGGATGCGCGCGCGCCGCCGGCTCATCGACCGCTGGGTCGAGGCGGGCGAGCGGCTCGGCCGTCGGCGCCCGATGGGGCGCCGCTCGGGGGTGCTGCTCGAGCGGCCGGTGTTGAGTGATCGGTGGGGGGGATTGCCCTCGTGGGCGCTGCGGTACGCGGCCTTGCGTGCGCTCGACCGCGTGCTGCGCTGAGGGCCTGGGCGGCGGGTCAGGTGTTGGCGAAACCGCCGGGCTCCTGGTCGCAGGAGCCGGGGTTCTTGCCGCCGCCGCCGACCTCGCAGGCGAGGCTGTAGGTCTCGAGGGGGAGGTCTTCGACGACGCGGGGCGCCTCGTAGGGGAGCAGCGACGGGGCCTTCGGGTTCATGTTCTCGGGGGACATAGGGGACTCCTCTTCAACGAAGTATCGGACGCTCACCGCACGATGAGCATCGTACCGAAACCGCTCAGCGCGATGGCGGCGTCGACCGCGCCGTCACCGTCAGTGTCGCCCACCCAGTTGAGGGACGAGATCGTGCTGTTGGTACCCATGGAGGCGGGCGCCGCCACGAAGCGGTCGGCGCTGTCGGTCGTGAGACCCGTCCACGCGGTCGAGGCGCGGCCGCGGTAGATGTACATGCGGGCCGGGTTGCTCGCCAGATAGGCGGCGCTGCCCACGAGCAGGTCGGCCGACGGGGCGTTCGCCTGGAGCAGCGACGGGCGCACGAGCGACGGGTCGTAGATCGACGCGAGCGAGCGGCCGTAGATGTCGTTGGTGACGCCCGCGGCGGTGGTGCGAAGCGTCGGACCCGCCGTCAGGTTGCCGTCGGAGCCGCCGAAGTAGAGGTACACCTCGCCGGGGCCCATCTGGCCCGCCAGGGTGCCCACCGCGAAGTCGCTGCGGCCGTCGCCGTTGATGTCGCCGACGCCGCCGACCTGGTTCTGCCCGGTGGCGGTGGTGGTGCCGGCCGTGCCGACCGGGAGGCCGGGGCGGGTGAAGGTCGCGTCGGCGACCGTGAGCGCGAGCGGGGCCGGGAGCGCGCGGCCGGCGAAGATGTACGCCGTGCCGGGCGTGGCCGAGGCGCCGCCGCCGATGGCGAGGTCTTCGCGGGTGTCGCCGCCGAGCACGCGCCCGATGCCCGCGAGGGTGACGCCGAAGACCGTGCTCATGCCGTTGTTGCGGATGATGAGGTCGGCGGCGTTGGGCGAGAGCGTGGCGGGCCAGGGGTTGAGGCTGGTGCGCCCGCGGAACAGCACCACCGCGCCGCCGTTGGTGGCGAAGCTGGCGCCGATGGCGACGTCGTTGATGCTGTCGCCGTCGAAGTCGCCGACGCGAGCCAGCGAGGTGCCGAGGCGCGCGGCGGCGAGGTCAGCGGTGCCGCCCGTGAGGGTCACGCTGGCCTCGTTGGCGAGGTAGGCCATCGCCGACCCGGTGCGCCACATCGAGGCCGGGCGACCGAAGTAGAGGTACACGATGCCGGCGCGGGCCGGGGACGTGGGCCCCGGCTCGGCGATGGCGAAGTCGGCGCGGCCGTCGCCGTTGATGTCGCCGAGGGCCGCCACCGCGGTGCCGAAGCGACCATCCGCCGCGGCGCCCAGGAACTCGGTGTAGTTCGTGGTCGAGATGCCAGTGGCCGAGCCGTAGTAGACGCGGGCGAGCCCGCCGCTGGTCGCGCCGGAGCCGACGAGCACGTCAGCGAAGCCATCTCCGTTGAAGTCATGGCCGCCCGACACGCTGTTGCCGAGCGGGGGCACGAGGTTCACGAACTGGTCGACGATGATGTCGGGGACGATCGGGCCGACCGAGACGACCGTGGGGCTCGCGTTGCCGGCGGCGTCGTACGAGCGCATGCCGACGTAGTAGGGGCGCCCGAGCTGGAGCCCGGAGATGTCGCCCGTGTTGGGCGTGCCCGCGGCGCCCGGGGTCGCGGTGAAGAGCGACACGGTGCCGCCCATCCAGTTGACGGCGTCGAGCGACACGTTGGCGGTGCGGACCTCGTAGCGGGCGACCGGGCGGGTGCCCACGCCCGAGGGGCTCGGGTCGGACCCGTCGGTGAAGGTGAGGCGGATCGTGCCCGCGCGGCGCGCCGAGGGCGGGGTGGTCGGCACCACCGCGACGAGCGCGGCCGGCGCCGTCGGGACCCCGGAGTCGACCACGACGGTGACCGACGCCGTGCCGACGCCGCGCGCCGGGACGTTGGCCGTCGTCGCGACGAGGCTGACCGCGTCGCCCTCGGGGAGCATGAGGTTCGCGAAGGTGACCACGCCCGCGCTGACCGCGGCCGTCGTGGCGGCGCCGCCGTTGACGCTGAGGCTGACGACGGTGCCGTTGGGCGCGTCGGTGCTCAGGCGCACGGTGGTCGTGCGGGTGGTGAAGGTCGCGCCCGCGAGCGGGGCGGTGAAGGCCAGCATCGGGGGGTTGCCGACGTCGACCGTGCACATGCCGTTGGTCGTGCTGGCGTTGCCCGCGGGGTCGGTCGCCGCGAGCCGCAGCGTCGTGGTGCCCGCGAGGAAGGGCACGTTCATGAAGGTGCCCATCCCGCCCGTGCCGGTGGGGGCGTTGAGCATGCGGGTGGTGGGCGTGTCGCCCTCGTGCGTGAGCGTCAGCACCACGGGGTAGCCGTCGCTGCTCACCACGACGTCGGCGCGGCCGATGCCGTCGGCGTCGGGGCGCACCAGGCGGTTGCAGTTGAAGATGTTGACCGTCGGGGGCGACGAGTCGACGTAGAAGGTCGAGGCGGCCGACGCGCCGCGGTCGCCCGCGCCGTCGGTGACCTGCACCTGGAGCGACGGGCCGGTGGGCGCCGGCGCCGTCGGGTCGTTGCGCGCCGGGAAGGTCTCCGGGAGCGTCACCCCGGGGAAGCGAGCGATGCCCACGAAGCCCATGCCGAGCGCGGCGCAGGGGTCGCCCGCGGCGGTCGGGGCGACGGCGGCCGTCGCGAGGGGGGTGGTCACGGCGTCGCGCAGCAGCACCGCGGTGCCGGCCGTGCGGTCGGTGCAGGCCACGACGTCGACCTGCAGGCCCGCGACCGCCGGGTTGGTGTCGCGCGCGGCGTTGAGGATCGTCGTCGCGTCGGTCGAGGAGTACGGCGCCGGGGCGACGACGCGCACCGAGGGCAGCGACGACTGGCAGCGCACGTTGGCGATGGAGCCGCGGGCCTCGTTGCCCGCGACGTCCTGCGTCGAGACTTCGACGGTGAAGGGCGCGTTGCCGTCGGGGCAGGTGACCTGCACGCAGGCGTCGGTGGTCGCCGAGGCCGGCACGTCGGCGCAGCCCGCCGGGTCGGCCGGGGTCGAGCCCATCACGTTGGCGCACAGGCGCCGCCCGGCCGCGTCGCTGCGGGCGCAGACGTTGAACTGCACGCCGGCGACGGCGGCGTTGACGTCCCCGGAGAGGCCGATGACCGCGCCCGCCATGGGGCTCTGCACGGCGAGGGTCGGGGCGACCGAGTCGACCGTGAAGCGGGCCTCAGCCGAGCGGCCGACGTTGCCCGCGCGGTTGGTGCACGTCGCCCGGGTGACGAACTCGCCGTCGGGGCTCAGCCGCACGTTGGCGAAGCGGGCCATGCCGCCCATCACGGCGGCGCGCAGGGGGTTGGCCGTGCCGGTGATGGAGAGCTCGACCTCGCGGCCGTCTTCGACGTTGGTGCCCACGACGAAGCTCGTCGCGAAGGGCATCCCAGCGGCGGCGGTGCTGTCGGTGAGGTTGAGCGCCGAGCGGGCGGGGGCGGTGATCGAGCAGCGCGGGACGCCGCAGTCGACCGAGACCGTCGACATGCCGCACGCGGTCGCGCTGCCCGGCAGCCGGACCTCGAGGGTCGACGTCGCGCCGGTGTCGAACTGCACGCCCTCGAAGCGCACCGTGGCGCCGCTGACCGTCGTGTTGCCCGCGAGGCGGCCGTTGACGTAGAGCTCGAGCCGCGAGCCGATGGCCGCGTTGGTGGCGAACTGCACGCCGTACGCGAAGCCGTTGCTGCAATTGTTGTCGAGGTCGTCGGCGACGCCGAGCACGGCCGCGGGGGCGGGCCGGATGAACTCCACCGACGGACAGAGGCCGCCGGAGTCGGTGCCCGTGTCGCGGCCAACGTCGGTGCCCGTGTCGACCACGACGCCCGTATCACCGGCGTCTGAGCCCGCGTCGGACACCGGGACGGGATCGTCCGAACAGCCCACTGCCGCGGAGGCCAGGAAAGGAAGCAACAGACCCAGACGAGCGCGATACGTCATGGTGAATCCCCGGGAAGGTTTGTTCAGATCGACAGACGGCGCGGGTTCTATCACACCCGCTCGACCGTCGGCACGCTGCATGGTTCCACGGCTGACGACTGTAAAGGTGCGCCGCCGGCCTTGCGTCGGATGGTCACCAGTCGCGCCGCGGCGGGCCGCGCAGGGCGCACCCACGCGAAGCGCGCGGCGAGCGCCTCGTCGGCTGCCGTACGCACGTCATGCACCGGCCGGATGACCCCCGGCGACACGATGGCGTAGGGGCCCACGAGGGGGTCGCGGCCCGCGTCGCAGTCGGCGGACGGCGGCGCCACCTCGAGCGATCCCGCGGCCGCGCCGTAGCGGACGCGGGCGCGCGCGCACGCCGAGGCGTAGGGGCCGAGGTAGTCGCCGCCCTCGTGCAGCGCGGTCGCGTGGCACCGCTGGCAGGCGGGCAGCAGATCGCAGTCGCGGCAGCCGTGCACGCGCGACCACGTGAGCCCCTCGAAGAGCTCGCGCTCGGGGGCGGTGCGCAGCGCCTCGCCGAGCCCCTGCTGCGTGAGATCGGCGAGGATGTTGGGCGTGTCGGTGCAGGCCTGGAGGCGCCCGTCGGGGAGCACCACGAGCCCGGAGCGGCCGACGCCGCAGGGGTACTTCGCGAGCTTCTCCTCGCGCGCGAGGGCCTCGTCGGGCCCGGGCTGCCACGGGGCGATCATGCCCTCGCGCAGGAGGTCTTCGGGCGTCACGCGCACGGCCCACGGGTCGTCGGCGCCGTCTTCGCGCATCGTCAGGTCGGTCGACGCGGTGTGCGCGCAGCCGAGGTCGCGCGCGAGGGCCTCGACGGTGCGCGCGCCCTGCACGGAGAGCGTGGTCGCCGGGGTCTTGAGCACCACGCGCAGGCCGTTGCCCCGCAGCGCCCGCACGGCGCCGACGGTGCGCGCGAAGGAGCCGGGCACGCGCGTGACGGCGTCGTGCTCGTGGGCGACGCCCGAGTACAGGCTGATGTGCACCTCGAGCAGGCCGATGGCGGCGAGCGCGGCGGCGTAGGCCTCGTCGATGAGGAAGCCGTTGGTGAAGAGCCGCACCGCGAAGCCGCGGGTGCGGGCGTGGCGCAGGATGTCGAGCAGGTCGGGGCGCAGCGTGGCCTCGCCGCCGCTCACGTTGAGGGTGAACACCCCGGCGTCGGCGATGCCGTCCATGATCGAGCGGAGCTGCTCGAAGCTGAGCTCGCCCTTCTCGCCCTGCACCTGGTAGCAGTGCTGGCAGGCGTGGTTGCAGCGGTCGGCCACCTGGAGGTGCACCCCCATGGGCCGCCCGCCCCGCAGCGCGAGCGACCGGAGCAGCTCGGCGCCGTTCACGGCTGCACCGCGGCGGGGCGGAGCAGGCCGCGCGCGACGAGGTCGTCGACGAAGCCCTCCACGTCGGCCCGCGCGGTGGCCTCGTCGACGTCGAAGCGGGCGCGCACCGCGGCCACCATCTGGTCGAGGGTGGCGTTGTCGCAGCGCTCCCAGAGGAAGCTGCCGACGGCGTTGAAGAGGCGCACGCGGCTCGCGTCGAGGGAGATCACGGCGACCTGGTCGTCGTAGCGTCGCCAGACCGCGTCGCTGGCGTGGTGGACCGTTCGTTGAGCGTTCATACAGGGATGGTCGTCGGGTGGAGGGCGGCGTCGAGGGCGCCAAGATAGCCCGGTCCCCACGGCAAGCCCAGCCTGAGCGCGGGCGCCGCGCCGCCGAGCGCGAGGGCCAGGAGGGTGCGGGCGCGGGCGTGGGGGTCGTCTCCCCGTGGGCGCGTGACGTGGGGCATCAGGAGCATCGTTGCCGCCGAGCCCTTGATCCATTCAACCGTCGGCGCCTCCGCGCGGCGGACGTAGGCCAGCGCGGCGAGCGGCAGCGCCGCCGTCGATTCGAGCTCCGGGGCCGGCTCGCGCGTGAAGGGCATCGCCCGCACGAGCGCCCCCGCCGCGGCCCCGTCGACGAGCACCGCGTTGGACGCGAAGGCCCGCGCGCCCGCGGCCCGCACCGCCGTGGTCTTGCCGACGCCCGGCGCCGCGACGAGGAGCGCGACGCCGCCCGCGACGGTCACCGCGCCGGCGTGGATCAGCAGCGCGCCGCGGGTCGGGGCGTCGCGCGCGACGATCTCGCAGAAGGCCGCCAGCCACGGGGTCGGGCGGGCGGGGTCGCCGCGCAGGGTGACCGCGTCGTGGTCGGGGTGCGCGACGAGCGCGAAGCCGACCTCGGCCGTCGCCGCGGGGGTCTCCGGGGGCAGCGCCGCGGCGACCGCGACGACGACCCGGCGCGCGTCGGCGGCGACGTCGGCGAGGTAGGGCGCGAGCAGCGGGTGCAGCCCGGGGGCCTCGACGCGCAGGGCGATCGGGCCGAAGCGCAGTCCGACGGGGGCGCTCACGCGAGCCAGCGGTCGAGCAGCGGGAGGACGGGTTGCTCTCTCGGCAGGGCGAGGGTCACGCAGGGCACGGCGGCGGCGAGGGCGTGCGCGTGGTCGAGCAGCGCGGCCGCGGCGGGGTCGCCCTTGGCGAACCACACCATCGCTTGCAGCAGGTCGGGGAAGGCGACCGACTGAGGGCACGGGTCGATCGCGAGCGCGTCGGCCTTGCGCAGGAACACCAGCGCCCGCAGCGGCGCGCGGCGCGGCACGGTGGGCCGGCGCCACTCGCCGACGAAGGGCAGCGAGCAGGCGTCCCAGCCGGCGGGCGTGCGGCGCACGGCGACGAGGTCGTCGGAGAGCACGTGCGCGTCGGGGAGCTTGCGCGCGGTGGTGGTCTTGCCGCCGCCCGAGCGCGCGATGAAGAGCACGGCGCCGCGCGCGTCGGCGTAGCCCGAGGCGTGCAGCATCGCCCCGCCGTGCGCGGGCAGCTCGCTCGCGAGCTGCAACCGCAGCGGCGTGTCGACCGGGGTGATGTCCTCCATCGGATCGTCGGTGACCAGCGTCGGGCGCATCAGGGCGGTGGCGGCGTGCCGGGCGAGGTGCACCACGGTCTCGCCGTCGGGCCGCAGGAAGCGCATCGCGCCGTCGGCGTCGCGCGTGAAGTCGACGCCAGGGTAGCGGTTGAGGATCGGGTGCGGCGGCCTCCACGCCGGGTCGACCGTCACGTCGAGGCGGAGGTCGTCGGCGCCGTCGTCGACCGCGGGCGCGTACTGCCCGAAGCGCACCTGGAGGTTGCGGGGGTTGTGCGGCCCGTCGAGGCGCAGGCGCACGCGCAGGCCGGCGAGGTCGAGCCTCACGCGCGCACCGCCCGCAGCGCCCCGGCGGCCGCG
>JAQBQI010000243.1 GCA_028287085.1 Myxococcaceae bacterium | reverse complement strand
CCGCCCCCACGCTCACCCTCCCCAACCTGCTGCCGACGGCGCCGACCGCGGGCAACACCACCGCGTCGCCCACCGCCGCCGCGCCCTCCGCCAACACGGCGCCCACGGTCGAGCAGCTCGGTCAGATCGGGCAGCTCCTGTCGCGCGGGCTCAACGCGCAGCAGATCCAGTCGGTGACGCAGGCGATCCGCAACGCCAACCGCGACGAGGCGCCCGACCACCCCACCTTCTCGCCGACCGAGCTCACCCGGCTCAGCGAGATGGCCACCCAGGGCGGCACCGGCCCGAGCGCGCTGCAGTCGGCCGCGCAGTCGATGCTCGGCGGCAACTGACCGCTCAGTCGAGCTGACGCTCGACCGTCAGCTTGCCGCCGCGCTCGCGCACCCGGCGGTACCCGAAGAGGTGAAACACCTCCAGCGGGAAGAGCCGCGCCACCTGCGTGTCGACCACGAAGCGCGACGGCGTGCGCGGGTCGCGCGCGACGCCCGGCAGCAGCGCCAGCAGCCGGTCGACGCCCAGCGCCCGCAGCACCCGCGAGGCCCGCAGCCGGCCCGCGCTCACCTCGCGCCCCCAGAAGAAGCCGTCGCTCCCGAGGCCCTGGTACAGCGGCAGGATCACCAGCCCGTCGTGGGGCGCCACGATCTCGCCGCGGCGGTCGCGCGCGAGCAGCTGCCCCGCCCGCGCCCGCGCGATGTTGCGAAAGCCGGGCTCCATCTGGAAGGTGTCCTCCGCGGTGATGGCGCGCCGCGAGACGACCTCCAGCACCCGCGGCAGGTCGCCGCGCCGCGCGTCGAGCGCCGCGTAGCCGTCGCGCACCTCCGGCAGCGCCGCGCCGTCGATGACGCCGGCCTCGCTCAGCGCGATCCAGAGCACGGCCTCGAGGCTGTCGACGCTCGCCGGGTCGTCGTGCTGCCCGCCCTCGACGGTGAAGGTCACGCAGCCGCGGCGGGTCCAGTACTCGGTGAGGGCGCCGTCGACCTGCTCCTCCAGGCCGATGATCACGGGCAGGGGAAAGGCCCCCACGAAGCGCCGCTGCGCGAGGGTGTCGCCGAAGAGGATGAAGGGCACGCCCGCCGCGCTCGACGTGTGCAGGTCGGCCAGCGTGACGGCCCCGCGCGCGCGGCCCAGCGCGGCCTCGATGGCGCCCAGCAGCTCGACCTGCTCGCGGTCTTCGGCGTCGACGGCCGCCCACCCCTGCGCGCGCAGCGCCGCGACGCGGGCCTCGCTCCACTGGCGGTTGAGATCCTTGGTCTCGTAGCGCACGCCGCGCCGCAGCGACGCGACGTTGCCCGCGAAGACCACCAGCTCGCCGCGCACGGCGACGTCGCCGCGCTCGAGCCGCGCGAAGACCCGGCGCGCGGCCTCGATGCCCGCGGGCTCGTTGCCGTGCACGCCCGCGACGGCGACGACGCTCGGGCCCGGCGCCGCGCCGACGTGGCGGCCGATCTCGCGGCGATCAAGGCTGAGGGGGGAGGGGGGCATCGCGGCCGTTCGTACCACGCGCCGCGGTCGGATCACTTTTCCGGCGGAAGCGACTCGGGCGCCGCGCCGTCGGCGGCGAGCACCTTCGAGGCGAGGCCGACGAAGTCTTCTTCGGTGAGCACCGCGACGATGTGTCCGTCCTGCACCACGGGCAGGCAGCCGATGCGGTGCTTCTGCATCAGCGCCGTCGCGTCGAGGGTGCGCGTGTCGGGGGTCACCGTGATGAGCTCGCGCCGCATGATGTCGGCCACGGGGATGCTCTCCGCCCCGGCCTCGCGCGACTGCTTCGCGAGGTCGGCGAGGTAGCGCAGCACCACGCGCTGCGAGACGAGCCCCACCAGCCGCCCCTTGTCGTCCTCGACGGGCACGTACCGGATGCGCTCCCAGCTCATCAGGTCGGCCACGAGCTCGACGGGATCGTCGGGCCGCACCGTGAAGATGTCGGTGGTCATGTACTGCGACACCTTGTGGTAGCCGGTGCGCGCGCTGTCGTTCTCGTCGAGGCGCGCGGGCGCCCAGTCGGCGACGACGCCGTCGGTCTTCTGCCGCGCGATCATCGCGGCCGTGAGCGCCGTGAGGCGGGCGCCCTGGGTGCCGCGGTTCTTCATGCCGGCGAGGGAGTCGAGGGTCCAGCGCGAGCCGGTGTGCATCGTGCGGATGCGCCGCTCGAGGATGCCCAGGTAGCGCTCGCTGTCGGCGGGGTCGACGCCCGCGCGGTCGAGGCCGGACTTGGCGAGCGGCAGCAGGCGGTCGAGCAGCAGCGTCTGGGCGAGCACCTCCTCGCCGTCGAGCCACATGAGCCGCGCCCCGAGGCCGTCGCGCGCGGCGGCGTAGAGGTTGGCCCGCGCGTGGTCGAAGTCGACGCGCGTGGTGATGTCGTCGATGGTCGCGCCGAGCTCGCTCATGAGCCCGAGCCAGAGCGCGCTGCTCGCCACTTCGTCCGCGATGGTCGGCCCCGAGGGGAGCACCCGCAGCTCGATGCGCAGGTGGGGCTTGCCGTTCTCGGAGATGCCGTAGCAGGCGCGGTTCCAGCGGTAGATGGTGCCGTTGTGGAGCCGCAGGGCCTTCATGTCGGGCACGCGGCCGGCGTCGAGGGCGGCAATCCCGTCCTCGTCGAGGTCGGTGCCGACGAGGGCGCGGAAGCGCGCGACGTTCTCCTTGTAGAGGTCGACCACCGAGCCGCGCAGCCACTCGCGGCCGAAGGACACGCGGCCCGCCGACTCGCGCAGGTGCAGGCCCGGCGTGCGGATGTCGCAGGCCTGCTCGAAGAGGGCGATGCGGGTCTCGGCCCAGAGGCGCCGGCCGAAGAGCACGGGCGAGTTGGTCGAGGCCGCGAGCACCGGCGCGAGCAGCAGCTGCGCGAGGTTGTAGGCCTGCGCGAAGCGGTCGGGGTCGGCCAGCTGCAGGTGCACCTGGAAGCTCGCGTTGCACGACTCGACCATGACCGAGTCGTGCTTGACGACGAGCTCGTCGAGGCCGCGGATGGAGAAGTCGAAGGCCTCGCCGCGGGAGTTCTTCATCGCGCGGCTGAGGGTGAGGTACCGGGGGTTGGGCACCATGTTGTCGAGGCCGAGGTCGGTCTTGCCGATGGTGGGCAGGATGCCCGCGAGCACCGGGGTCATCTCGACGTCGGCGGCGGCCTTGCGCACCCGCGCGTAGAGCTCGGTGAGCTGCGCCTCCATCTTGCGCAGGCCGTCGCCCGCGAAGGGCTGCGGGTCGGCGTTGATCTCCAGGTTGAAGAGCCCGAGCTCGGTGGTGAAGTGCGGGTCGTCGAGGCGCTCGAGGATCTTCAGCGCGCCCGGCGCGGGGTGGTACGCGCGGTCGACGATGAAGAGTTCCTGCTCGGCGCCGATGCGCTCGACGCCGCGCTCGAACATGCCTTCTTCCAGCATGCGCTCCATGGCGCGCAGGTCGGTGAGCAGCGCGCGCATGAAGCGCCGCCGCGACGCGCCCTCCAGCTCGCCGTCGATGTGCTTGTGGGCCTTCGTCTCGTGTCCGCTCATCTCAGCTCCTCTAACGCGTCCACCGGTCGAGATACTTCGGCAACATCTCGCGCCACGTCACCCAGTCGTGGTGCCAGTCGGGCCCCCACGAGTCGACGTGGTTGGGAATCCCCTTCGCGCCGAGCACGTTGGCGAGCGCGTAGCTCTCGCCGAGGTTCTCCCACCGCCCCTCGCCGGTCGCGATCTCGAGGAAGCGCGTGCGGAGGATCTCCAGATGCTTCCCCTCCAGGCGCGGCACCATGTAGAGCGGCGACACGCGCTTGAAGGCCTCGGTGGGCGTGTCGCTCTCGATGAAGCGCATCAGGTTGTACGTGCCGCTCATCGAGAGCGAGCGGTGGAAGACGTCGGGCGACCGGCACACCGCCGCCGCCGCGTGGAAGGCCCCGATCGACGCCCCCGCGGTCCAGATGGGGATGTCCTGGGTCTTGCAGTCGGCGTAGATGGCCGGCACCACCTCGTGGCGGATCCACTCGTGGTAGCGGTGCTGCATCGCCATCCGGTGCTCGGGCGGGCCCTCCTTGTTGAACCACACCCTGCCCGCCACGCTGTCGGGCGAGTAGACCTTGATGCGCCCCGCGCTCAGCAGCGGCTCGAGCGCGCGGATCATTAGGAAGCGCTCGAGCTCCTCGGCGTCGCCGCCCGCCGTCGGGAAGATGAGCACCGGCTGGCCGACGGTGCCCCAGCGGGCGAGGGTGGCCTCGCAGCCGATGCGGGGCGAGAACCAGGTCGACTTCAGGAAGCCGCTCACGGGCACCCCGCCGCGCGCCACGCTTGAATGCGCGACCAGAACAGCTCGGTGAAGCGCTCGACCTCGTGCGCGGGGTACAGCGCGACGACCTTCTGGCGCACCGCCTCCTTCGCCTCGGGCGTGGCGAAGAACTCCGCGGCCACTTCGTCCATGTGCGCGAGGTGCGTCGCGCAGAACTCCTCGAAGCGCGCCGTCTCGAAGCGCGCGTCGGCGATGGCGGCGTAGCGGTCGAGCTTCTCGGCGTACGGCAGGTCGAGCGCGGCGACGGCGTAGAAGGGCTCCCAGTCGAGGGTGCGGGGCATCTTGCGCTTCACCGCGGCGCAGAAGATCGACCAGCGAAGATAGGACTTCACCATCCACGGGAAGTGGAAGTGCAATGAAGTCACCTGCGAGTCGGGGCACGGGTTGGCGAAGTCGATCGGGTGCCAGACGCCGTCCTTGCGCAGCGACTCGCACGAGTTGAACTCCCACCCGAAGAAGGCGTTGATGGTGAGCGTCACCTTGCGCAGGTGCTCGGCGTCTTCCTTCGACAGGAAGTCGGTCTGCATGGTGTAGCGGTCGTGCAGCGGCGCGTCGGGGTCGTAGAGCACGTTGCGCGTCTGCGGCCCGAAGCCCACCGTGCGCACGAAGCGGTCGAAGCCCTCGACCGAGGCCTGCGCGTGCATCACCGCGGTGTCGCTGTCCTCGTAGGCCTTCCACGCGTCGGCGGCGTTCTTCACGCGGGTCACCGAGCGCCAGCCGCCGCCGTCGTAGGGCTTCATGAACATCGGCCAGCCGACCGTGTCGCCGACCTTGCCCAGGTCGAAGAGCTTGGCGTAGCGCTGGAGCGTGGGCTTCACGTCGGGCGACGGGACGTAGCCCTTCGGCGGGATCATCCAGGTCTCGGGGATGGGCATCCCGAGCTTCATCATCGCGCAGTAGCTGGTGTGCTTCTCGTTGGCCTGGATGCTCCACGGGTTGTTGAACACGTAGAGGTCGTCCATCAGGATGCCCTTCTTGATCCACTCGCGGCTGGTGTGGAACCAGTGCGTGAGCCGGTCGACGACGAGGTCGTACTTCACCGGCTGGCGGAGGTTGAAGGGCTCGATGCTCACGCGCTCGACCTCGAAGCGCACCGTGTCACCCGCGACCGGGATGCTCAGGTCGAGGCGCTTCATCATGTGCTCGAAGCACAGCGGCCAGCAGATGTCGGCCCCGAGGGACAGCCCGATGTGTCTTGTGACGTCGCCCACCGCTCAACCTCACTCGTAGATGAACATGAGAGGTCCCGGCAGCAGCCAGGACAGACCTTCGCGGAGGCGGTCACGCCAGTTCTCCCAGTTGTGACCGTCGCGCGCCTCGACGAAGCGCACCTCCATCCCCGTCGCCGTCAGCAGCGGAACCATCGAGCGGTTCTCGTAGATGAGCGACTCGTACACGCCGCAGCTCACGAAGACCCGCTCGCTCACCGCCCGCGGCTGCGCGCGGTACTGGTTGACGAACTCCACCACGCGGTCGAAGAGCGGCCCGCGGCGGTTGCGCTTACCGATGTCGGTAAACGCGAACGACCCCGACTGCACCAGCAGGCGGCCCCAGAAGCCCGGGTAGCGGTAGGCCGTGGAGAGGGCCGCGACGGCGCCGAAGCTCGCGCCCATGATGCAGCGCGCCTGCGGCCGGTCGTAGAGCGGGAAGCGCTTCGCCAGGTCGGGCACCAGCTCTTCGGTGACGTAGCGCGCGTGGCGCTCGTCGTTGGCGTACTCCTGCAGGCGGTCGGGCGAGTCGGTGAAGGCGACGATGAGGTCGGGGATCTCCAGCCGGTGGATGAGGTTGTCGAGCACCGTCTTCATGCCGGCGTACTTCAGGTAGTCGCTGCCGTCGTGCACCACGAGCAGCGGGTACTGCCGCGAGCGGCGGAAGCGCGCCGGGAGGTAGAGGTGGCCCGTGCGGCGGCCGAGGGCGTGGCTGTCGAAGGCGAAGGGCTCGAGCGCGCCGGGGCGCGTGACGGGGTCGGGGTTCGTCCAGGTGGGGTCTTCGTACCCCTCGCTCTGGAGCACCGAGTTGGCCCCGAAGGGGTCGCGCGCGCGGTTGGGGTTGAGCGGGTCTTCGATCCACCCCGAGTGCCCGCCGCGGTGCACCTCGTACTTGTACTCGACGCGCGAATTGTGCGGGATTTCCAGCGTGAGGTGCCACAGGTCGGTGCCCGGCGCGCGGATGAGCGCGTTGGACGATTCGAGCCCGTAGATCCAGTGGCGGAGCTGCACGTTGTCGGCGTGGCCGACCCAGACGAAGGTCACCGAGGTGCCCTCGACGATGGGAAACTTCCGGCCGTTGAGGAAGGCCTGCACCCGCGCGGCGTCGAGGCGCCCGTCGAGCAGGCGGTGGATGGCGAGGCGGGCCGTCACGGCACCAGCGACCTCCGCGCGCGCGCCATGAACGGCGTGGCGCGCCCGGTCGCCCGGAGCTGCATCACGTCGTGCGCCGAGGAGAAGACCCCGTTGTGCCAGGTGACGCGCGAGCGCGCCGGGAGGGCGAGGCACAGCGCGGGTTCGAAGCGGCGGACGAGTCGTTGCACGCGGTCCTTCCGGTCGAGGTGGAGGCGGCGCTCGCACTCGGGGAACACCACCACGTTGGGGATGAGCCCGAGGCCCGCGTCGAGGATCTCGCTGGCCCCGGGGCCCTGCGGGGGCGAGTCGTGGAAGAGCACCACGCGGTCGCTGATGGCCATGGCGCCGGCCGACCACGCGAAGACGGTGCGGTGCTGCACGAGGTCGGCGATGCCGAAGAGCACGAGGCGGTTGACCAGCGTCGCGACGTGGCCGCCCGCGATGGCGATGGCGTCGCAGCCGGCGAGGATCTCCGCGAGCTCGGCCCGGTGGCGCACGATCGAGGGCCGGTTGGCGAGGTCCCACTGCGACTCGAACTCGGTGCGGATGCGCGCGCAGAGCGCGAGGTGCCACTGGTCGAGCTCGCGGATGCCGTCGAGCGAGGCCTGCGACTGCTCGGCGAGGATCTCCGGCGGCGCGGCGCGGCTGCGGATGACCCGGTCGGCCTCGAGCTCGTGCTCCAGGCGGATGCGGTAGAAGTCCTGGCGGTGGCGGAGCGAGCCCTGGCGCTCGCGGTGGGCGTCGCGCAGGGCGGGGTCTTCGCGGAAGAGCGCGTCTCCGCGGGCGTGCAGCCGGAGGTTGACGGTGCGGTTGCCGAGGTGGGCGGCGAGCTCTTCGTCTTCGGGCTCGCGCTCCTGCCAGCCGGCCGTGATGGTGGCGATGCGCCCCGTGACGCCGAGCTCGGAGACGGCCGCGCCGAGGGAGGGGTCGAAGCGCTGGGCCCCGAGGAGCACGACGGCGGGACGCGTGGATTTCGTCACAACGAGCGGCGGCGACCCTAGCAGAGCCCGCGCCGGGAAGTCAGCAGCGAATGGGGGCCCTACCGCGGCGGCGCGGTGACGCGGCGCGGCCCGGGAGGTAGCGATCGCCCCCGCGTAGGACTAGCGTCGCGCGCGGAGGACCCCCCACCCGATGCCTGCCCCCATCCGCCCCCTCGTGCTCGCGATCCTCGCCCTCGGCTGCGCCACGGGGAGCGGCGGCGCCGAAGACGCCGACGCCGGCAGCGGCCTCATCCAGCGCGACTCCGCCCTCGCGCCGCTCGGCGACGCGTCGCTCTTCCCCTTCCTCGATCACGGCGCGGTCGACGCGGGCGCCTCGCGCGACGCCGCGGCCGCCGTCGACT
>JAQBQI010000241.1 GCA_028287085.1 Myxococcaceae bacterium | reverse complement strand
CGTCGCCCGGCTCGGCGCCGTCCCGCCCGGGTCGCTGCTCGCGTCGCTCGCGTGGTCGGCGCTCGCCTTCGTGTGCTTCGCGGCGCGCTGGCGCCTGCTGCTGCGCGCCTGGGGCGCCGCCCCGCCGCGCCCCCTCGCCGCCCTCGCCACCGTCCTCCGCTCCTCCTTCTGGAACCTCCTCCCCGGCGGCCTCGTCGGCGACCTCGCGCGCAGCGACGCCGCCCGACACACCGTCGGCGGGCTCGGCAACGCGCTCGCGGCGCTGTGGTTCGAGCGCCTCGGCGGCCTCGCGGGCCTCTTCGCCGTCGCCCTCGCCGCGCGCGCCTTCGCCCCGCGGCTGCCCGACTGGTTCACGCGCCTCACGGTCGCCGGCCTCGCCGCCTCGCTCGTGCTCCTCGGGCTCTCGCTCGCCGCCACGCGCTCGGCCGCGCTCGCGCGCCGCCTCGCCGCCCTCCCGCTCGTCGGCGCGCGCCTCGGCGCCCTCACCCCGCCGTCGCGCCCGCGCGACCTGACGGCGGCGCTGCTCCTCTCGCTCGCGACGCAGGGCAGCTCGATCGCCGCGCTCGCGGTCGTGGTGCGCGCCCTCGCGCCGGCGGCCTCGCCCCGCGCGGTGCTCGCGGTGAGCCCCGCGGCCGTGCTGCTCACCTTCGTCCCGCTTACGCCCGCGGGCGTCGGGCAGCGCGAGGCGGTGTTCTCGATGGTGTACGCGCAGGCCGGGGTCGAGGCCGCGGTGGCGGTCGCGGCGTCGTTGAGCACCTTCTCCGTCGGGCTGCTCTTCCCCCTGGTCGGCGGGGCCCTCGCGCTCAACGAATACCTCCGCGTCGCGACGCGCGACGAAGGTTGAGGCAACCCCTGGCATGCCGCTTGACCATGCCGGGTTGATGGCTAGTTTCGCCGTCGCTTCGGAACCACCAACCAACGTCCGGAGATAAGGAAATCAGCCATGGCCAAGGTAATTGGGATTGACCTCGGTACGACCAACAGCGTCGTCGCCGTCATGCAGGGCAAGGACGTGGAGGTGATCGTCAACGAGGAGGGCGCGCGCACCACGCCCTCCGTGGTGGGCTGGGACGAGAAGGGCGAAGTCCTCGTCGGTCAGGTCGCCAAGCGCCAGTCGATCACCAACCCCGAGCACACCGTCTACTCGGCCAAGCGCTTCATGGGGCGCAAGGAGACCGAGGTGCAGGAGGAGGCCCGCCGCGTCCCCTACAAGGTGACCAAGAGCACCAACGGCGACGCGGCCTTCAACATCCGCGGCAAGGTCGTGGCGCCCCCCGAGGTCAGCGCGCACGTGCTGCGCAAGCTCAAGCAGGCCGCCGAGGCCTACCTGGGCGAGACCGTCTCCGACGCCGTCATCACCGTGCCCGCGTACTTCAACGACACCCAGCGGCAGGCCACCAAGGACGCCGGCAAGATCGCCGGCCTCAACGTCCGCCGCATCATCAACGAGCCCACCGCGGCCGCGCTCGCGTACGGCCTCGACAAGAAGAAGGACGAGACCATCGCGGTCTACGACCTCGGCGGCGGCACCTTCGACATCTCGATCCTCGAGGTGAGCGAGAACCTCGTCGAGGTGAAGAGCACCAACGGCGACACGCACCTCGGCGGCGACGACGTCGACCAGCGCGTGATGGACTTCCTCATCGACGAGTTCAAGAAGGACAACGGCATCGACCTCGCGAAGGACAAGATGGCCCTCCAGCGCGTCCGCGACGCGGCGGAGAAGGCCAAGATCGAGCTCTCCGCGACGCAGGAGACCGTGGTCAACCTGCCGTACGTGGCGATGGCCAACAACGCCCCGCTGCACATGAACATCAAGGTCACGCGCGCCAAGCTCGAGCAGATGATCGAGCCGCTGGTGCAGCGCTCGCTCGACGCCTGCGCCCGCGCGATGAAGGACGCGAACAAGAAGCCGGCCGACATCCACGAGGTGGTGCTCGTCGGCGGCTCGACCCGCATCCCGATGGTGCAGAAGAAGGTGAAGGACTTCTTCGGCAAGGAGCCCAACCGCAGCGTGAACCCCGACGAGGTCGTCGCCATCGGCGCGGCCGTGCAGGGCGCGATCCTCACCGGCGAGGTGAAGGACATGCTGCTCCTCGACGTGTCGCCGCTCTCGCTGGGCGTCGAGACCAAGGGCGGCATCTCCACGCCGCTCATCCCGCGCAACACCACCATCCCGACGTCGAAGAGCGAGGTCTTCTCGACCGCGAGCGACAACCAGACGACCGTCGAGGTGCACGTGCTCCAGGGCGAGCGCCCGATGGCGCGCGACAACAAGAGCCTCGGCAAGTTCTCCCTCGAGGGCATCCCGAGCGCGCCCCAGGGCGTGCCGAAGATCCGCGTGACCTTCGACATCGACGCCAACGGCATCCTCCAGGTGACGGCCAAGGACGAGGTCTCCGGCCGCAACAACAAGATCACCATCACCGCGGGCTCCGGTCTCCCGAAGGACGAGGTCGAGCGTCTCGTGCGCGAGGCCCAGTCGCACGAGTCCGAAGACAAGCGCCTGCGCGACGAGGCGGAGAACCGCAACAAGGCCGACTCGATGGCCTACCAGGTCGAGAAGACCCTCCGCGACTACAAGGACAAGATCCAGCCGGCCGACGCCACGGCGCTCGAGGCGGCCGTGAAGGAGGCGCGCGACGCGGTGGCCTCCGGCGACGACGACCGCGTGAAGAGCGCGACCGAGAAGCTGGAGAAGGAGTCGCACCGCATCGCGACGCTGCTCTACCAGACCTCGGGTGGCCCCGGCGGCGAGGGCGGTCCGGCCGACGCGCCGCCGCCCGCCGCGAAGGACGACGGCGTCATCGACGCCGAGTTCGAAGAGAACAAGTAGGCTCCCACCGCCTCGACGCCCCGACGATCGCCCCTTCGCGGCGCGGTCTTCGGGGCCCTTCCCTCCCCCCCACCGATCAAGCCATCAACGCGGCGCCGGGACGAGCACGTAGAACGTGCGCTGCTCGAGATACAGCCCGCTGTTGTAGAGGTTCACGTACGCGGCGAAGACCTGGTCGACCGCGCCCGGCATCACAACGTCGTTCGCCAGCACGGCGTTGAAGGTGACGGTGGTGCCCGAGGCCACGCCCACGAAGGCGCCACCCTCGCGGCGATCGTAGCCCGCCGGCGCGTCGGGCACGCCCCGCAGCGGGTTGATCACGCGGATGAACTCGCTCGTCACGTGCCCCGCGGGCAGGCGCCCCTCGCTCGCGTCGGCGAGGACGGCCGTCGTGATCGGCGTACGGCCCTGGCCCGCGATGGTGCCGACGGCGCTGATCACCTGCGACTGGGTCGCGGTCGCGCTGCCGACGAAGACGAAGGGCGAGCCGCTCGACGGAACATTGCTGGAATCGGCCGCGAGGCGCGCGGCCGCGGCGGAGTGCTCGCGGGTGGAGCCCGAGCTCGTGACGTCGACGGCGATGAAGCGCGCGGTGCGCCGGTTGAACTCGGCGACGAGCTGGTTGTAGGTCGGCGCGCCCGGCGTGCCGCCGTAGAAGTTCGTCGAGGCGCCCGGTCCGTTGTGCCAGGCCCCGTCGGAGTAGACGACCAGCACCGGCGTGCGCCCCGGGAGGAAGCACGACCACCCGAAGGCCGTCGCGTCGCCGCCGCAGTCCGACGCCGTCGCGGCGCGGTTGAACGATCCGCCGTAGGTGGGGAAGGCGAGGCCGTTGAGGAGCGCGTACATCGTGGGCACCTCCGACTCGGCCGCGTCGCCGCCCGACGCCGCCGCGAAGCGGGTGACCGCGGCGCGCGCAAACGCGGCGTTGGCGTCGAGCCGCTGCCGCACGTTGAACGCGTAGGCCCCGCTGTCGCCGACCGCCCCCTCGCCGAAGTCGCGGTAGTCGGTCACGCCGAAGCGCACGTCCGCCGACGCGCCGCCGAGGCCCGCGGTGACGCCGTCGATGATCGCCGAGACGGCCGACGGGATCGTCCCGAGCGCGGTCGCCATCGACCCCGTGCTGTTGACGACGAACATCACGTCGGTCGGCCGCAGCCGCTGCGCGAAGGAGAACTCCTGGTTCTCGACCGGTCCGACGCCGCCCGGGCGGTAGGGCAGCTCGGCGACCTGCGACGTCGCCGGCAGGCGCGACGAGGCCGCCGTCGGGTCGGTGCGGGCGATCTGCTCGACGAGGTCGGTCGCCCCGTCGCCGTCGGTGTCGCGCGCGCAGGGGTTGGTCGCGCGGGCGCGCTCGTCGGCGTCGCTCACGCCGTCGTTGTCGGAGTCGAGGTCGATGTAATTCGCGCGCCCGTCGGCCGCGCCGTCGCACGCGTCGGGCGCCGCGCCGCAGGTCAGCGCGGGCGAGCCCACGACGAATCCCGGGTACGCGCGCGCCGCCTCGACGCGGTCGCTGTAGCCATCGTTGTCGGAGTCGAGGTCCATGTAGTCGGGCGTCGCGTCGCCGTCGCTGTTGCGCGAGGGCGCGCCCTCGATCGCGTCGGAGACGCCGTCGCCGTCGGCGTCGACGCAGTCGGTGCAGACGCCCGCCGAGCAGGTGAGCGCCCCCGAGCAGGTCGCCGTGGTGTAGCCGAGCCCGTCGGGGTTGCAGAGCCGCGTCTGGGTCGCCGCGCCGCAGCTGCGCTCGCCGGGCGTGCACACCCGCGGCACGCACCGGTTCATCGCGCACACCTCGTTGGCGCCGCACGGACGGTCGGTCGTCGCGGTGCCGCGGGCGTCGCAGACCCGCAGGTGGGTGACGTCGGCGCAGCTGGTCGCGTTGGGCGCGCAGGCCTGCGCGCGGCACAGGTTGTCGGCGCCGCAGAACTGCCCCGTCGCGCAGTCGACGTCCGTGAGGCAGTCGACGCAGACGCCGCGCGCGGCGTCGCACACCTGGTCGGTGCACTCGCGCGACGAGCGGCAGGCCCGCGGCGGGGCGACGCAGTTGTTCGCGCGGCACACGCCCGCGTCGGCGCAGTCGACGTCGGCGAGGCAGTCGACGCACACCCCGCGGGTGGTCTCGCAGACGAGCCCCATGCACGTGCGCGAGCTCGCGCAGCGCGTCCCGGCGGCGCAGCGGTGGGCGAGGCACACCTCGCCCGCGACGGTGCACTGCGCGCCCGTGAGGCACTGCACGCACACGCCCGCGGCGACGTCACAGAGCCGGCCCGTCGCCGCGCACTCGCGGTTGGTGGTGCACGCCACGCGCGCGTCGGTCGGGGCCACGACGTCGGCCGTCACGGCGTCGCCGGCGGGCGCGTCGGGAGCGGCCGCGGCGTCGGCGTCGGCGTCGACCACCACCGCCACGTCCTCGACCGGGCCCGCGTCGACGGTAGCGACGTCGGCCGCGCCGAGGTCCGTCGTGGTGACGGCGGCGTCGCGGTTGAGCGTGTTGA
>JAQBQI010000185.1 GCA_028287085.1 Myxococcaceae bacterium | reverse complement strand
CGCCTCGACGACGACCGCGTGCTCTCCGGGCGCGTCATCGCGGGCGGCGATCAGCTCTCGGGCAACGTCACGCTCACCGTCCCCCTCGTGGTGCCGCAGCGCTGGGCCCAGTGGTCGCACGCGCGCGACAACGTCGCCACCGCCCGCGCCGCCGCCGCCGAGTCGCGCTGGTCGGTCGCCGCCGCCACCGCCCGCGCGTGGCTCGCCGTGCTCGCGCAGCGCCGCAACCTCGACTCGCTCACCCGCGCCCGCGACACCGCCCTCGCGCACCGCGACTTCGCCCACGCCCGCCTCGCCGGCGGCGTCGGCAACCGCATCGACGAGGTGCGCGCCGCGCAGGAGGTCGCCCTCACCGAGGCCCAGCTCCAGACCGCGGGCGTCGCCATCAGCCGCGCCCGCGAGGCCCTCGGCGTGCTGCTCGGCAGCGACGCGCCCGTCGACGCCGACGACAGCGTCGCGCTCCCCGGGCAGCCCGGCGAGCCCGCGGCCCTCGCCGACGCCGCCGCGCTGCGCCCCGACGTGCGCACCGCGCGCGCCCGCGTCGAGGCCACCGGCCGCCTCGTGCGCGACGCCTGGACCGACTACCTCCCCACCCTCGTCGGCGTCGCCCAGCCCTTCTACCAGAACCCGCCCACCCTCACGCAGCCCCTCACCGGCTGGCAGGCGCAGCTGGTGCTGTCGATCCCGCTCTACGACGGCGGGCTGCGCTACGGGGCGCAGCACGAGCGGCGCGCGCTCGCCGACGAGGCCGCGCTCGCGCTCGACAACGCCCTGCGCCAGGCGCGCGCCGACGTGCGCTCGGCCACGGTGGGCATCCGCCAGGCCGACCTCGCGCTGGCCGCCGCCCGCGACTCCGCCCGCCTCGCCGACGAGGCCCTCGCGCTCGCGCAGTCGGCCTACCGCGAGGGCGCCAGCACCAACCTCGAGGTCATCGACGCCGAGCGCCGCGCCCGCGACGCCGCCACCGCCGTGGTCGTCGCCGAAGACGCGGCCCGCCAGGGGCGCCTCGACCTCCTCATCGCGAGCGGGCGACTGCCGTGAGCGGCGACCTCACCCCCCAGCCCCCTCTCCATGAATGGAGAGGGGGAGCAAGAGCGGGAACTCATCCGAGCCCCTGGCCCTCCGACCCCCCTCTCCATTCATGGAGAGGGGTTGGGGGTGAGGTCTCGTCTCGTACCCTCGGAGGCCGCTGACCTATGTGGATCGTCCGCCTCGCGCTGCGGCGCCCCTACACCTTCGTCGTGATGGCGATGCTCATCGTGCTCGGCGGCCTCTTCGCCATCACGAAGATGCCCACCGACATCTTCCCCGAGATCGACATCCCCGTCGTCGCGGTGGTCTGGCAGTACGGCGGACTCCCCGCCGAGGAGATGGAGCGCCGGGTCACCACCAACTACGAGCGCGCCATCACCACCACGGTCAACGGCGTCGAGCACATCGAGAGCCAGACCCTCGCGGGCTACGGCATCGTCAAGATCTTCTTCCACCCGGGCACGCGCATCGAGGCCGCGACGGCGCAGATCACCGCCATCTCGCAGACCGTCGTGCGCCAGTTTCCGCCCGGCATCACGCCGCCGCTGATCATCCAGTACAGCGCCTCCAACGTGCCCATCCTCCAGGGCTCGGTGCACTCCGAGACCCTCCCCGAGCAGGCCCTCTTCGACCTCACCAACACGGTCCTGCGCACCGGGCTCGCCACGGTGCAGGGCGCCCAGATGCCCTTCCCCTACGGCGGCATGCAGCGGCAGATCATGGTCGACATCGACCTCGAGCGCCTGCACGCCCTCGGCCTCGGGCCCAACGACGTCGCCAACGCCGTCTCGCTCCAGAACCTCATCCTCCCGTCGGGCACGGTGAAGCTCGGCGCGCAGGAGATCGGCGTGCGCCTCAACAGCAGCCCGGAGACCCTGCGCGAGCTCGCCGCCGTGCCCGTCGCCACCGTGCGCGGCGCCACCGTCACCCTCGGCGACGTGGCCCAGGTGCGCGACGGCTTCGCCCCGCAGACCAACCTCGTGCGCAACAACGGCCGCAACGGCGTGCTGCTCAGCATCCTCAAGGCCGGCGGCGCCTCGACCCTCGACATCGCCGCGCGCATCCGCCGCGCGCTCCCCGAGATCATCCCCACGCTGCCGCCCGAGTACCGCATCGACTTGCTCTTCGACCAGTCGGTCTTCGTGCGCGCCTCGGTCGACGGCGTCGTCAAGGAGGGCGCCATCGCCGCCGGGCTCACCGCGATGATGATCCTGCTGTTTCTCGGCAGCTGGCGCAGCACCCTCATCGTGCTGGTCTCCATCCCCCTCTCGATCCTCGTGTCGATCATCGTGCTCGCGGCGCTCGGGCAGACGCTCAACCTGATGACCCTCGGCGGGCTCTCGCTCGCCGTCGGCATCCTGGTCGACGACGCCACCGTCGAGATCGAGAACGTCCACCGCAACATCGCGATGCGCAAACCGCTGGTGCGCGCCATCCTCGACGGCGCCCAGCAGATCGCCACGCCCGCCTTCGTCGCGACGCTCTCCATCTGCATCGTGTTCGTGCCGGTGGTCTTCATCACCGGCGCCGCCCGCTCGCTCTTCACGCCGCTCGCGCTGGCCGTGGTCTTCGCCATGATGACCTCGTACCTGCTCTCGCGAACCCTCGTCCCCACGATGATGCAGCACCTCCTGGGCTCGGAGCTGCACCGTTACACCGGCGAGAAATCCTCGCGTCGCGAGGACCTCGCGTGGCGGATGCACCTGCGCTTCAACCGCCTCTTCGAGCGGCTGCGCCACGCCTACGGCGGCTACCTCGACGCGGCCCTCGACCACCGCGGCGCGGTCACGGCGGTCTTCGGCGCCTTCGTGGTCGCGACCTGCTTCGCGCTCTATCCGCACCTCGGCCGCGACTTCTTCCCGAGCGTCGACGCGGGGCAGATCCGCATGCACGTGCGCTGCCCGCCGGGCATGCGCCTCGACGAGACCGCGCGGCAATTCTCGCGCGTCGAGGACGAGATCCGCCGGGTGATCCCCGCCCGCGAGATCGCCACGATGCTCGACAACATCGGGGTGCCCAACAGCGGCATCAACCTCGCGCTCGGCGACCCCTCGATGGTCTCCGCGGCCGACGGCGAG
>JAQBQI010000155.1 GCA_028287085.1 Myxococcaceae bacterium | reverse complement strand
ACGGCACGGGCGAGCGCGGGTCGCGCTGCACGGCGTCGCGGAAGGCGCTCATCGCGGCGTCGAACTCGCGGCGCGCGAAGGCCTCGGCGCCGCGGCGCAGGCTCTGCTCGAAGGGGCTCGGGCCGCGCGCCGGCGGGGCCGCGGCGGGGGGTGCGTTCTGGGCGAGCGCGGCCGCGGGGGTGAGGCACGCGAGCGCGAGGATCAGGGCGGTGGGGCGCGGCACGGCGCGAGGATACACCGGTCAGTGCGCGCGGTACTCGTAGTAGTAGCGGAGCACCTGGCGGACGTAGTTCTGGGTCTCCTCGTAGGGGGGCACGGCGCCGTAGCGGATGACCGCGCCGCTGCCGGCGTTGTAGGCCGCGAGGGTGAGCACGAGGTCGCCGTTGAAGGTGTTGGCGAGCACGCGCAGGTAGCGGGTGCCGCCGAGCACGTTCTGCCGCGGGTCGAAGGGGTCGGTGACGGTCATGCTCTGGGCCGTCGAGGGGAGCATCTGCATCAGCCCGAGGGCGCCCGACGTGGAGACGCTCCAGGCGTTGAAGTCGCTCTCCTGCTTGATGACGGCGCGGATGAGCGCCTCGGGGATCTGGTAGAGCTGCGCGGCCTCGCGGATGTGCGCGTCGTAGCGGCTGTAGCGGGCGGCGTCGCCGCGGGCGGCGTCGTACTGGGCGCGCACCTCGGGGCCGACGGCGGGGAGGTTGGGGCCGGTGATGACCTGCGAGGGCGCGTCGGGCGGGGGCCGGTGGTCGGGGGTCGAGATGATGACGCGCGCGTTGGCGCGGCGGTTGGCCGGCACGTTGGTGAAGTGGAGCGAGCCGTCGGCGCCGCGGGACATCCAGATCTGCGCGGACGCAGCGGGCGCGAGGGCCAGCACGGAAGCAGCGAGGCAGCAGAGGGCGGACGGGCGCAAGGTCATCGCAGGATAGCGAACGTCGGGGCGCGGTGGGTAGTTCCCGCGGGGGCGGTGGATGACGGCCGTGGTGCGGCGGGTCGTTTGGGGGTTAGTGTCGCCGGACATCATCGATGCGAGAGACAACGGATTTCCTGGTTCTCGGGAGCGGCATCGCGGGCCTCACGCTGGCCCTCCGCGCGGCGGAGAACGGCGACGTGATGATCGTCACCAAGCGCGCCCGCGACGACGCCAACACCACCTGGGCGCAGGGGGGCATCTCCGCGGTGCTCGACCCGACCGACACCTTCGAGGCCCACGTCGCCGACACGCTCACGGCCGGCGCGGGGCTCTGCAAGCGCGACATCGTCGAGGCCTGCGTGCGCGAGGGGCCCGACCGCATCGCCGACCTCGTGGCGCTGGGCACCCGCTTCACCCGCGCGGTCGAGCCCGACGGCAGCAGCCATTTCGAGCTGGCCCGCGAGGGCGGGCACAGCGCGCGGCGGGTCATCCACGCGGGCGACATCACCGGGCGCGAGGTCGAGCGGGCGCTGCTCGAGGCGGCCGAGGCGCACCCGCGCATCCGCTTCTTCGAGCACCACATGGCGGTCGACCTCATCACCCTGTCGAAGTTCGGCGGACCCGACGTCTGCGCGGGGGCCTACGTGCTCGACACGCAGCGCGCCGTGGTGCTGACGGTGCTCGCGCGGCAGACCGTGCTCGCGACGGGCGGCGCGGGGAAGGTCTACCTGTACACGTCGAACCCCGACGTCGCGACGGGCGACGGCGTCGCGATGGCCTACCGCGCGGGCGCCGAGGTCGCGAACATGGAGTTCTACCAATTCCACCCGACGGTGCTCTACCACCCGCAGGCGAAGAGCTTCCTCATCAGCGAGGCGCTGCGCGGCGAAGGGGGGGTGCTGCGCCTCGAAGACGGCACGGCCTTCATGCCGAAGCACCACCCGATGGCCGACCTCGCGCCGCGCGACGTCGTGGCCCGCGCCATCGACTACGAGATGAAGCGCACCGGCGAGGACTGCGTGTGGCTCGACATGACCCACCACACGGCGGAGTTCCTGCGGCAGCGCTTCCCGAACATCCACGCCGAGTGCCTGCGCTACGGGGTCGACATGACCGAGCGCCCCATCCCGGTGGTGCCGGCGGCGCACTACTGCTGCGGCGGCGTGACCACCGACGCGTGGGGGCGCACCTCCATCCCGGGGCTCTGGGCGGTGGGCGAGGTCGCGTGCACGGGGCTCCAGGGCGCCAACCGCCTCGCGAGCAACTCGCTGCTCGAGGGCCTGGTCTTCGGGCGGCGCGCGGCCGACCTGCTCCACGTCGAGTCGAAGAGCGACCCGTGGCCCGAGGTGCCCGACTGGGACATCGGCAAGGCCGCCCCCAGCGACGAGGCCGTGGTGGTCTCGCAGAACTGGGACGAGTTGCGCCGGGTCATGTGGAACTACGTCGGCATCGTGCGCTCCGACCGCCGCCTGCAGCGGGCGGCGCGGCGCATCGCGCTGCTCCAGGAGGAGATTCGCGAGTACTACTGGGACCACCTGGTGACGCGCGACATGCTCGAGCTGCGCAACATCGCGACGGTGGCCGAGCTCATCGTGGCGAGCGCGCTCTGCCGCAAGGAGTCGCGGGGATTGCACTACACGCTCGACCACCAGGAGCTCGACGCGACGCAGGCCCGGGATTCGGTGGTGAAGCGCGGCGTGGGCGCCCACCTGCGTTGACACCCGCGCGGGCGGCGCGGCAGGGTCCGGCCGCGTCCGTCCGGAGGTGGCTGGTGGTGTCGAGTCGAGCGACGAGGGTCTACTGGTCGGTGGTCGCGGCGCTCCTGCTCGGCGGATGCGGCGACGAGGCGTGGACGCCGTCGATGGTCAACGACGGAGGGGTCTCGTCGATCGTCGGCCCGCCCGACGCCGCCGCCGACGCGCCGGACGGCGACGACGCAGGAGCGGATGCGGCCGATGCCGCGGACGCGACCCGACGTGACGCGGACGACGCGGCCGACACGAGCGACGTCACGGATGTCGTCGACGTCGATGACGCCAGCGACCTCGGGACGGTGGCGCTGCCGGACGTGGGCATGACCGACGACGCCGGCGCCGACCCGATCGACGTGCCCGCAGTGCCCGACGTCGGCTTCGACGCGGGGAGTCCGGTCGACGTCGGAGTCGATGTCCCCGTCGACCGCGGCGTGGTCGTCGACGTGGGCTTCGATGTGCCCGTCGACCGCGGCTCGGTCGTCGATGTGGGCTTCGATGTGCCCGTCGACCGCGGCTCGATCGTCGATGTGCCCGTAGATCGTGGGTCGGTCGTCGATGTGCCTGTCGACCGCGGAGTGGACGTCGGCTTCGACGTGGGTTTTGACGTCGGCTTCGACGTCGGCTTCGACGTCGGCTTCGACGTTCCCGTCGATCGAGGCTCCGCCGTGGACACCGGCGTCGACGTTCCCGTCGACCGCGGCTCGGTTGTGGACAGCGGCCCGACCGGACTCCCTCCCGCGGACCCGGTCGCGTACACCGGCACCTTCGCGGCGCGCACCGGGCGCTTCACCGCGAACCTCACCGTGCAGGGCGAGCGACGCTCGATCGTGCTCGTGGTGCCTACGAACGCGGGCAGCTCACCGCCGCTGCTGCTGCTGTTCCACGGCACCAACGGCGACGGGGCCGTGGTGATGACGGAGTCCAACGCCCAGGCCCTCGCCAACAGCGCCGGGGTGATCGTGGCCGCGCCCTCGTCGCGCTGGCGACCGTCGGGCGACTTCGACCACGCGACCGAGGAGACCTACTGGGAGACCGCGCCCAACGCCGACGTCAACAACAACCAGGACGTCATGCTCGCGCGCGCCATCATGGTCGAGGCCCAGCGGGCCTACGGCGTCGACCCGCGGCGCATCTACGCGATGGGGCACTCCAACGGGGCCTTCTTCGCGGAGTTCATCGCGGTGCTCCTGCGCGACCGCATCGCCGCGTACAGCGAGAACTCGGGCGGGCTCGTGCGCTGCGCCCGCACCAGCGGCTGCACCTTCCAGGGCGCGGGCGCCACCTGCGCCGCGCTGCGCAGCCAGTCGAGCTATTGCACCTGCGCCGGGCCCGAGCTGCCCGCGGCGGTTCCCTCGACCGGGCGCATGCCGCCGGGCTTCCTCACCCACGGCACCCGCGACCCCCTCGTCTCGGTCTTCTACACCTGCACGCTGGCCGACCTGATGACGGCGCGGGGCCACACCCAGGTGACCCAGCTCTTCAACGGCGAGGGCCACGCGATTCCGCCCAGCTGGGCGCAGCTCGTGTGGCCCTTCTTCGCCAACCGCCGGCTCGGCGACCCCTAGCGGCAGCCCTCGTCGACCACGCCGTTGCAGTTGTCGTCGCAGCCGTTGCACGCCTCGCCGGCGCCCTGCACGCACTGGCCGCAGACGCGCTGCTGGTAGACGGGCTGCGGCTGCTGGTAGACGGGCTGCGCCTGGTAGACCGGCTGCTGCTGGTAGACCGGCTGCTGCTGGTACACGGGCTGGCTCTGCACCACGACGCGGCCCGGGCGCACGTACACGGGCTGCGCCCTCGCCCGCACCACACAGCCCCCGAGCGCGGCCGCGCCCGACACCACCACCGCCGCCGCTACCGCCCAACGTGCCATCGTCGACTTCATCGGTGAACCTCTCGTCTCTGGGTCGCCCGCGCGCGTCTCCGCCGCGATCGACCGCAGACTAGCGCATCTCCCGCGCGGGGTTGCCGTCCGAGAGGGGCTTCGGCTAGGTTCCGCGCGATGTCTGGCCTCCGCGCCTTCCCCGTCGCGCTCGCGCTCCTCGCCGTGGTCCCCGCCTGCGCCGGGACGCAGTCGACGCGCGCCAACCTCCACTACAGCGACGAGGCGCACGCCGCCTACGAGCGCGCGATGGACCGCTTTCGCGACGAGGAGTGGCCCGAGGCCACCGAGGCCCTGCGCGCCGTGCAGCACGACTACTCGGCGTCGCGCTACGCCACCCTCGCCGAGCTGCGCCTCGCCGACGTGCTCTTCCGCCAGGAGACCTACACCGAGGCCCTCGCGGCCTACCGCGCCTGGCTGCGCTACCACCCCTCCTCCGACGAGTCGGTGCACGCGCACTTCATGATCGCGCGCTGCTACGTCGCGCAGATGCCCGACGACTGGTTCCTGGTGCCGCCGAGCTACGAGCGCGACCTGAGCTCGGTGCACGACGCCGAGGGCGCCCTCGCCCGCTTCATCCGCGACTACCCCGAGGCCACGCAGCTCCCCGAGGCGCGCCGCCTGCTCGGCGAGGTGCGCCTCCTGCTCGCCCGCCACGAGTACTACGTCGCCGAGTTCTACGTGACCCGCGAGCGCTACCCCGCGGCCATCAACCGCCTCCTCGGCGTCATCGGCAACTACGAGGGCTCCGGGCTCGAGGCGCGCGCGCTCCTCCAGCTGGGCGAGCTCTACCTCCGCACCGACCGCCAGCCCGAGGCCCGCGGCGCCTTCGAGGCGCTGCTCGAGTCTTACCCGCGCAGCCCCGAGGTCGAGGCCGCCCGCCGCTACCTCGCCCGCGTCGGCGCCGGCCGCTCGGTGCCGCCCGACACCGGCTCCGCGATCATTCCCGCCGCGCCCCCGCCGCGCACCACCGCCCCGGAGGTCCCACGCGCGCCCAACCGCAGCTTCCGCTGACCGTCGAGGAGGCCCCGTGACCGAGTCCATCAAGCAGCAGCTCACCCTCGGCCGCGAGCTCTACGGTCGCAACGACTACCCCGGCGCCGAGCCCCACCTGCGCGCGGTGCTCGCCATCCGCGACGACCTCCCCGACGTGCACCACATGCTCGGGGTGATCCACCACGACCGCGGCGAGATGTCCGACGCGCGGCTGTGCTTCGAGCGCGCCCTGCTGCTCAACCCCGACTACACCGAGGCAGCGCTCAACCTCTCCATCGTCTGCAACGAGCTCGGCGCCTACACCCACGCGCGCGAGGTCGTCGGCACCATCTCCGAGCGCGCCCGCCACGGTCACCGCATCGACCCCTACGCCCGCGGCAAGCTCGCCAACCTCCACGGCGAGGTCGCCCGCGCCTACGAGGAGCTCGGCATGTGGCCCGAGGCCGTCGACGAGTACCGCCGCGGGCTCGGGCTCTGCCCCGACTACGCCGACCTGCGCACCCGCCTCGCGATGTGCCTCCGCTCCGACCACGACGTCGAGGGCGCCCGCAAGGAGCTCGAGATCGCCGTCACCATCAACCCCGCCTACGTGCCCGCGCGCGTCGCGCTCGGCGTCATGTACATGACCCTCGGCCGCCACGACGAGGCCGCCCTCGCCTGGCGCGAGGCGCTGGCCATCGACCCCACGCACCGCCCCGCCCGCGTCTACCTGCGCCTGCTCGACGAGCCCGAGGTGCGTCCGTCGCGCTTCCCGCCGCCCGACGCCATCGAGGCCCAGGGCGACGAGTTCACCATCGAGCTGCTCACCGACGCCAAGACCTAACGCCGCAGCCCCAGGGGCCCTGCTGGGTGGAGAGCCCACGAGCGCCGTGCGAAAAAACCGCAAGGGCGCCAGGGTCGCAAGGAACGGACGGGAAGGGATGAGACGGGCGGTCACGGGCTCGGATCCAGCACCTCCCGTTTCGTCCCCTCCGTTCCTTGCGACCCTTGCGCCCTTGCGGTTTTTCTCTCGCGACGCTCGCGGGTGCTAGCGACGCAGGCCCAGCGCGCGCCACCAGTCGAGCACCACGTGGGCGGCGCCGCCCAGCGCGGCCGCCGCCAGCAGCGCAGCGCCCACGTAGGGGTGGCGCCCCACCGCCAGCACGGCCGAGCCGCCGAGCACCAGCGAGGCCACGATCGCCGCGGCGAAGAGGCGTCGGCCCAGCCGGTCGAGCGCGAGCGGGGCGCTCGTGTCGGCGGTCTTCAGCGTCAGGTGACCCTTGCGCAGGTCTTCGAGGATCTCCGCCACCTGCTCGGGCATCTGGCCCGCGACGCCGCTCAGGCGCATCGCCGTGCGCAGCAGGTCGCCGGTGAGCTTGTCGGGCGAGTAGCGCTGCGCCACCAGCCGGATGAGGTAGGGCTTCGCCTCGGAGAACACGTCGAGGTCGGGCGCGATCTGCCGCGCGGTGCCCTCGAGGGTCATCAGCGCGCGACCCACGAGCATGAAGTCGGAGGGCATGTCGATGCCGTGCTTCACCGCGCCCCAGATGAGGTCGCGCACCACGGCGGCGATCTCGATCTCGCCGAGCGCGCGGCCGACGTACTTGCGACCGAGGGTCTCGACGTCGGCGCGGAAGGCCGGCATGTCGACCTTGCGGGTGGGGCGGCCGAGCGCGTAGAGCGCGTCGGCGACGGCGACGTAGTCCTCGCGCGCGGCGGCCACCATCAAATCGAGGGCGCGGTCACGCGTGGCGCCGGAGAGGTGCCCGACGAGGCCGAGGTCGAGCAGGCCCACCACGGGCGCCGAGTCGGGACCGAGCACCAGGAGGTTTCCGGGGTGCGGGTCGGCGTGGAAGAAGCCGTCCTCGAAGATCATCTTGATGACGACCGCGACGCTGGCGCGGGCGAGCGCGCGGCCGTCGAGCCCCTGCGCCAGCGCGTCGTGCAGCTTGCGCCCGTCGAGGAACTCCAGCGTCAGCACCCGCTTGCCCGAGTGCGAGCGGTACACGCCGGGGAAGTGCACCCGCGCGTCGCCCTCGAAGTTCTTGGCGAAGCGCTCGGCGTGGTCGGCCTCGAGCTGGAAGTCGAGCTCGGCCTTGATGCTGCGGTCGAACTCCGCCACGAGGTCGACCGGCGAGTAGCGCCGCGACTCGGGCACCGCCCGCTCGAGCGCCCGCGCGAACCAGTAGAGCAGGTCGACGTCGCGCGCGACCGTCTCCTGGATGCCCGGACGCTGCACCTTCAGCGCGACCTCGCGCGGGGCCTCGCCCTCGACCGCGGGCCGCAGCTTCGCCCGGTGCACCTGCGCGATCGACGCGCTCGCCAGCGGCCGCTCGTCGACCGACAGGAAGAGCTCGCCCACCGGCCCGCCCAGCTCGGACTCGATCTCGCCGCGCACCGCCTCCCAGGTGATGGGCTTCACCTCGTCTTGTAAGATCTTGAGCTCGGCGATGACCTCCGGGGGCAGCAGGTCGGCCCGCGTCGAGGCGATCTGCCCGAGCTTCACGAAGGAGGGACCGAGGTCTTGCAGCACGAAGCGCACGCGCTGGGCGAGCGAGTGCGAGCGCTGGTCGGTCGACTCGGGCCCGCGCGAGACGAGCAGGGTGTCGAGGCCGAGGCGCTGCACCAGCTCGCCGAAGCCGTGGCGCCAGAGCACCGCGACGATCTCGCGGAGCCGGTCGAGGTCGCGGAAGGCGGTGATCACGGAGGGCATCGGTTGGTCGCCTCAGTCGCGGGGGCAGAGGCCGTAGCGCGAGAGCCGGACGCCCTCGGCCTGGAGCTGGCAGAGGCTGCCGTAGGTCATGCCGTCGCAGCCGCAGACGAGGTCGCCGGCCGCGGCGTCGGCCATCGGGCAGCTCGCCACCGAGGGCCGCGGCACGCAGAAGCCGACCGCGTCGCAGCCCGGACCGTTGCAGTAGAGGTCGGGCGACGGGCAGTCGGCGCTGGTTCGGCAGCCGAGCACCGACGACTCGACGAACACGTCGCGGCGCGCGTCGCCCGCGTCGAGGGTCGCGTCGAGCGCCGCGTCGCGCCCGCCGTCGCGGCCGCCGTCGAGGCC
>JAQBQI010000081.1 GCA_028287085.1 Myxococcaceae bacterium | reverse complement strand
CCGCCCCGACCCCGGCCCCCGCCCCGGCGGGCGCCGTGCCGACGGTCGGCGGCTGCGCCATCTTCCCCGCCAACAGCCCCTGGAACCAGGACGTCAGCGCGCTGCCCGTGCACCCGAGCTCGGCCGCGATCATCGCGAACATCCAGGCCCACGGCGAGACCACAATCAAGGCCGACTTCGGCTCCGACCCCGCCTACGGCATCCCGATCACGATCGCGCCCGCGGGGCAGGGCTTCCTCCCGGTGAACTTCACCGAGTACCGCGACGAGAGCGACCCCGGCCCCTACCCGGCGCCCACCACGTCGCGCGTCGAGGGCGGCAACGACCACCACGTGCTCGTCGTGCACCAGGGCTCGTGCATGCTCTACGAGATGTACCACGCGTCGCGCTCCGGCTCGGGCTGGGCCGCGGGCTCGGGCGCCGTCTTCAACCTCGCGAGCAACGCCCTGCGCCCCACCGGCTGGACCTCCTGCGACCAGGCGGGCCTGCCCATCCTCCCGGGCCTCGCGCGCTTCGACGAGGCCACCGCGGGTGCGATCAACCACGCGCTGCGCGTGACCTTCAACCACACCCGCAACGGCTTCATCGCGCCGGCCACGCACCCCGGCGGCGACGCCGACGTCAACGCCCCGCCGATGGGCCTGCGCCTCCGCCTGCGCGCCAACTACGACATCTCGCGCGTCACCGGGCAGGCGCGGGTGATCCTCAACGCCCTCCGCCGCTACGGCCTCATCGTCGCGGACACGGGCTCCAACTGGTACATCTCCGGCGCCACCGACACCCGCTGGAACGACACCGACCTCCGCCAGCTGCAGGCGATCCCCGGCACCGCCTTCGAGGCCGTGAGCACCGGCGCCGTGCAGACCTGGTAATCACCCTCACTTCTGCTTGAAATCCGCGGCGCGGGTACCCCCTTCGGAGGGTGCTCGCGCCGCGCGCTCGTCCGGGGTACAGACCCCATCGGATGGCCGCCCTCGACCCCGCCGAACGCCTCGCCCGCTGGAGCCTCGCGACCGGCGTCGCGGTGCTGCTGCTCAAGGGCGCCGCGTGGCGGCTCACCGGCTCGGTGGCGCTGCTCTCCGACGCGATGGAGTCCATCGTCAACGTGGTGGCCTCCTTCGCGATGCTCTTCGCGGTGCGCATCGCGCGCCTCCCCGCCGACCGCAACCACCCCTACGGCCACGGCAAGGCCGAGTACCTCTCCGCCGTGCTCGAGGGCCTGCTCATCGCCGTCGCCGCGGTGCTCAGCATCGTCGCCGCGGGGGGACGCCTCGTGCACCCGCGCGCCCTCGAAGGCGTCGGCGCCGGCCTCGCGGTGTCGGCCTTCGCCAGCGCCCTCAACGGCCTGCTCGCCTGGCGGCTCATCGCCGCGGGCAAGGCGCTCCGCTCGCCCGCCCTCGCGGCCGACGGCCGGCACGTCCTCTCCGACGTGATCACCACCGCGGGCGTGCTCGTCGGCGTCGGCCTCGCCCGCCTCACCGGCTGGTGGCGCCTCGACCCGCTGCTGGCGTGCTTCGTCGCCGTGAACATCCTCTGGATGGGCTGGAAGCTGGTGCGCCAGTCGGTCGGCGCCCTCATGGACGAGGTGCTCGACGAGGGGGAGGTCGCCCGCGTGCGCGCCGTCGCCGAGCGCGTCGCCCGCGAAGGCGGGGCGCACGGCATCGAAGGGTTCCGGCTGCGGCGCGCCGGGTCGTCGGCGCACTGCGACATGACCCTGGTGGTGCCCGGCGAGATGGCCGTGCGCACGGCGCACGCGCTCTGCGACCGCATCGAGGACGCGCTGCGCGCCGAGGAGCCCGACCTCGGCGTCGTGGTGCACGTCGAGCCCGAAGCCCGATCATCCGTCGTTTCCATATAATCGCGTACAGAACATATCGATTCCCGACGCGCCGCCGGGGGCGCATGGTGGGCCTCGTCGGGTCGTCGCGGTCGACGCGCCCGATACCCCACCGAGGAGGCACCGTCATGACCCCAGCGAGCAACGACCCCGCCGAGCGCATCCGCCGCGCCCAGGAGCGCGCCCTGCGCGCCGCCCGCGCCGTCACCCTCACCCTCGGCGCCACCCTCGCGGGCTGCGCCGCCACGGTCGGCGGGAGCCCGGCGGAGGTTCCGCCGATGGAGGCCGCGGCGGGGGACGTGGGCAGTGACGTGGGCAATGACACGGGCGCCGTGACGGCGGCCGACGCGGGCGAGGACGCGGGCGAGGACGCGGGCGCAGTGAAGGTGGCCGACGCGGGCGAGGACGTGAGCGCCGACGCGGGCGAGAGCTGCACCGGGGACGAGCGCGACGGCGGCGAGACCTGGGCGCAGTGCTGCGCGCGCCTCAACTGGGACTGGAACCGCGGCTGCGGCGCGTGGGGCCCCTTCATGCCGCCGTCGATGGAGGGCTGAGCGCCGTGCGAACGCTCACCATGGACACCGCGGCGTCGCCCTTCCGCGCCGAGCACGCCCGCATCCTGCGCGCCCACGAGCGCTCGGCGGTGGAGCTGCCGCCGGGCGAGGCGCTGCGCGAGCGCTACGACGAGACGGTGCGCGTGGCCGCGGTGCACGCCTGGCGCGAGCGCATGGTCAACGAGCACCGCTCGGCGGCGGTGTTCGCGGGCCTCGTCCCGCAGCTGATCGAGGCGAGCTCGACCATCGACGTGCAGACCGTGGCGCTGCGGGCCGCGACCGACGAGATCTACCACGCGACCCTGTGCGGCGAGGTCGTGCGGGCCTTCGGGGGAGAAGCCCTCGCGACGGCCGAGCCCACGCTGATGAAGATGCCCGAGCACCCGGGGCTCGCGGCCCTGGAGCGCGCCGTGCGCAACGTGACCTTCGTCGGCTGCCTCTCCGAGACCGTGGCCGTGGCGCTCATCGCGGAGGAGCGCGAGCTCGCCGACGAGCCCTTCGTGCGCGCGACGCTCGACCGCATCCTGCCCGACGAGGTCGCCCACGCGCGCCTCGGGTGGCTGTACCTCGCGCACTCGCTGCCCGCGCTCGGCGAGGGCGCCGCCGGGCGCATGGGGCGCTACCTGCGGGTGGCCTTCGCCTACCTCGAGCGGCGCGAGATCGACCTGCTGCCGCTGACGCCGCCGACCATTCCGGCGGAGCTGCGGGCGCAGCGCGAAGCCGTCGGGCTGTGCGAGGGCGGCGCCGCGCGGTCGCTGTTCTATCGCACCGTGACGGAGGTGATCGTGCCGCGCTTCGAGGCGCTGGGCATCGACGCCGCCGACGCCTGGCAGCACCGGGGCGAGAACTGACGGCGCGCTACGCCTTGGGCGCTTTACGTCGCAGGGTATTGCGCCCGACGCCGAGCACGCGCGCGGCCTCGCTGCGGTTGTTGCCGCACGCGCGCAGGGTGGCCTCGGCGTAGCGCGCCGACGCTTCGGAGAGGCGCAGCCCGAGGGGCAGCACGACGGCCTCGTCGCGCGGCGTGACCGCGGCCTCGGGGGCGGTGGGGCGGCGCAGCGGGAGCCCGAGGTGCTCGGCGGCGATGAGCTCGTCGGGCGAGAGCACCGCCGCGCGCTCGATGGTGTGCTCGAGCTCGCGCACGTTGCCCGGCCAGTCGTGGGCGCCGAGGGCGAGGCGCGCGGCGGCCGAGAGGCGCAGCCCGGGGCGGCCGTAGCGCCGCGAGAAGACCTCGAGGAAGTGCTCGGCCAGCGCGAGCACCTCGTCGGCGCCGCGCGCCCGCAGCGGCGGAACCGTGATCTCGACGACGCGGAGGCGGTAGTAGAGGTCCTGCCGGAAGCGGCCGTCGGCGACGAGGGCGGCGAGGTCGCGGTGCGTGGCGGTGAGCACGCGCACGTCGACCCTGACCGTGGCGCGGCCGCCCACGCGCTCGAAGGCGTGCTCCTGGAGGAAGCGCAGCAGCCGCGCCTGCGCCGTCGGGGCGAGCTCGCCCACCTCGTCGAGGAAGAGGGTTCCGCCGTCGGCCGCGTCGACCTTGCCGGGCACCTTGCGGTCGGCGCCCGTGAAGCTGCCCTTCTCGTGCCCGAAGAGCTCGCTCTCGACCAGGGCGTCGGGCAGCGTGGTGCAGTCGACCGTCACGAAGGGGCCCGCGCGCCGGCGGCTGTTGGCGTGGATCGCGCGCGCGAAGAGCCCCTTGCCCGCGCCCGTCTCGCCGCGCAGGAGCACCGTCGCGTCGACCGCCGCCGCGCGCGTGACCTGCTCGTACACAGCGCGCACCGCGGGGCTCGACCCGACGATGTGGTTGAAGAGCCCGCGCACCTGCACGCCGCGCGCGCTGCCCTCGGCCGCCCGCAGCGTGGTGCCGTCGAGCGCCAGCGCCACCTGGTTGGCCAGCGCCTGGAGGAAGGTCTCGTCCTCCGCCGAGAAGGGCCCGTCGTGCTTGTTGAGCACCTGGAGCACCCCGCGGATGGCCCGCCGCCCGTCGCGCACCGGCACCGAGAGCAGCGTGCGCGTGGTGAAGCCCGTCGCGCGGTCGACGCCGCCGAAGTGCCGCGGGTCGCGCGTGGCGTCGGCGAGGTTCACCACCTCGCCGCTCTCGGCCACCCAGCCCGCGAGCCCGAGGCCCCGCGCGAGGTGCAGCTCGGGCAGGTCGGGGTGCTCCGCGATGCGCGCGCGCAGGCCCCCGGTGGCCGCGTCGACGACGAAGACCGTCGCGCGCTCGGCCCGCATCGCCCGCGCGACGCGCTGCCCGATGTCGCCGAGCAGGGCGTCGAGGTCGACCTCCTGCGCGAGCAGCGCGCCGAGTTCGAGCAGCAGCGAGAGCTTGTGTTCCCGCTCGATCACGGCGGCCGAGGCTAACACGGCGGGCCGCTCACGCCGCGCGCGCGTCCGCCGCCGCGCCGAGCGCGATCGACTGCCCCTCGCGGGCGGCCACGACGTCGCCGAAGACCTGCCGGGCCTGCGCCTCGATGGTCGCCACGCCCTCGTCGGTGCGCGACGGGTCGTGGTGGAAGAGCACGAGCTGGCCGACGCCCGCGGCGCGCGCGAGCTCGACGGCCGCCTCCCAGGTCGAGTGCCCCCAGCCGACGCGGCTCATGCCGCCTTCGCCCGCGTACTCGCCGGGAAGATACTGCGCGTCGTAGATGAGCACGTCGGCGCCGCGCGCCAGCGACACGAGCCGCGGGTCGACGCAGCGGTAGTGCTCCGTGTCGGTGGCGTAGACCACGGCGCTGCCGCCGCTCGCGACGCGGTACGCGTAGACCGAGTCGGGGTGGTTGGCCCTGGCGACGGTGACCTCGGCCTCGCCGACGGTGAAGCGCTGCCGCTCGCGCACCTCGGCGAAGGTGAGCGCCGCGGGCACGTCGTTGAGGTCGACGGGGAAGGTCGGCGCGCTCATCTGGCGGCGGAGCACCTCGCGGGTGCAGCTGCCGTTGGCGCCGCTGACGACGTGCAGGCGCGTGCCGGGCGCGTAGAGCGGCGCGAAGAAGGGGAGTCCCTGGATGTGGTCCCAGTGGACGTGGGAGAGCAGCAGGGTGAGGTCGACGGGGCCGCGCTTGACGAGCTCGTTGCCCAGGCGGCGCAGCCCGGTGCCCGCGTCGAGCACGATGCGCGTCTCGCCCACCGTCACCTCGACGCACGACGTGTTGCCGCCCACCAGGGCGGTCTCCGCCCCCGGCGACGCGATGCTCCCGCGCACTCCCCAGAACTTCACCGTCATCGACATGGTCCGACCTCGCTTGCGCCCGTGGCGCACTGCGCGCCCGGCAGAGGGGCCTTGAGCAGCGCGCATGCCACGCGGGGCCGCGGCGTATGATGGCGGCCCCGCGCTACGAGGGTCTCGTCGGGTGGATCGAGGGCGCGCAGCGGGGGGTGGTCCGTTTCGGCGCGGTGCACCGTTCTGGACCAGCGGGCGGCGGACGTCTCGACGGGCTCATTCAGGCGGCCGGCGCTCGAGTCCGCGCGCGCCGCCTGCTGTGCCGACGGGCTGAAGCCCGCGGCAACGATGGCAGACGATGCCCGTCATCGAAAGCCCGCGAAACGCGGGCTTTCAGCGGGTCGTCGGCGACTCCATTGTTGCCGCGGGCTCAGCCCGTCGGCACAGCAGGCGGCGCGCCCGTACCAGATCAGCCCCGGCGGCGCCGCGACACCACCACGCCGACCGCGAGCAGCGCTGCCGCGAGGAAGCCGCCGTTGCCGCCGCGGCGCGAGCCCACGGCGCCCACCGAGCAGGTCGGCACCTCCTGCGCTTCGGCCGGCGGCTCATCCACGATGAAGTCCCCGGCGTCGTCTTCGCCCCAGTGCCCGGCGTCTTCCTCCGCACCCGCGTCGTCGCCCTCGGCGCCCGCGTCGTCGCCGACCGTGCCGACGTCCGCCACGACCGCCGCGTCGGCGCCCGCGTCGCCACTGAACCCGCCGTCCCGCGGCGTCGCCGCGTCGGCGATCCTGCCCGCGTCGCTCACGACCACCGTCCCGCTGT
>JAQBQI010000060.1 GCA_028287085.1 Myxococcaceae bacterium | reverse complement strand
CCCGACGGCGATCAGGGCCGCGGGGCGGGCGGTGACGTGCATCGCGAGCGACAGCCCGAGGGCGACGGCCGCGAGGCGGCGGCGGGCCGGGGCGGGCCCGTCGTCGGCGGCGAGCAAAAGGGCGGCGAGGGTGAGCAGCAGCGAGCCGGCGTAGACCTCCATGGCCGTGGCCGCGCGGAGCACGGTGGACGACGCCATGAGCGCCGCGGCGGGGAGCGCCGAGAGGGCGAGGCGGGTCGCGTCCGCGAGCGGGGGGAGCAGGCGGTGGGTGAGCGCCGCCGCGCAGCCGCAGGCGAGGGCCGTGAGCAGGCCGACGGCGAGGTTGGCGCGGAAGGCGACGTCGCCGACGGGGGCGAGCATCGCGAGGCGCACGAGCAGCATGTCGACCGGGAAGCCGGTGGGGTGCGGGACGTCGAGGAGGAAGGCGGCGGCGGTGAGCTCCCCGGCGTCGCGGTAGGCCACCGAGGGAGCGGCGTGGAGGGTGAACCAGAGCGCCGCGGGGACGGCGCCGAGGGCGAAGGCCGGCCGACTCAATCCAGGGAGCAGTTGGTGAGGACGAGGTTGACGTCGGCCTCGAACACGCGGCTGTCGCCGGTGGCGCGCGCGCCCGTGCAGCGGGTGACGACGTGGAGCCCGTCGGTGACGGTGGTGGTGGTGTCGACGCAGGTGCCCGAGGCGGTGAAGATCGAGTCGCCCACGTAGAAGTTCGCGGTGGGGCGCTCGCGGGTGAGCCCCGTGGGCACCGGGATGCTCAGGGTGAGGCGCCGGAAGGCGTAGTCGCCGGTGCCCGGGTTCTCGTTGACGATCTGCACCTCCCAGCTGTTGGCCACGCGGGCGCAGCTGCCGGAGAAGCCGGTGCCCGACTCGAGGGCGATGGGGCGGGCGGCGAAGTCGAAGCGCACGCTCGTGGGGGTCGCCCCGCCGGTGGTGAGCACCGCGGTGCCCTGCACGCTCAAGGTGTCGCTGGCGCACCCCGCGAGCAGCGCCAGCGACCCGATCAGAAGCAGCGGTTGGGTGAAGGTCTTCATGGGTGTTGCATCATCCTCTGCGCGAGCGCGACGCACGGGCCGGGCCAGCGCTCCTGCGCGGGCGATCCATGGGTTTGTAGCACCCTTCGCCGACCCGGCGTGTGCGGCGGCGTTCGCGGGCGGGGGTGTCAACCGGGGTGCACGGTGTCAGCGCCCGCGGAGCTGCCGGCGCTTGAGGTCGAGCAGGTCGCGGCCGACCCGGTAGACGGTGCGCCACCCGGCGCTCTTGCTCTGCCCCGCGCGCCGCGGGACGCACTCGACGGTCACCACCGACGCGCGCACCCGCCGCTGCATCGCGCGAATCGGGAACTCGAAGTTGAGGAAGAAGCTGTCGGGCGCCAGCTCGCGGGGATCGAAGAGCTCGCGGCGGAAGAGGTACGGCCCGTCGGAGCGCATCGCGACCCCGTGCACCGCGCGGATCATCCCGCGCACGCCGGCGGAGAATACCTTGCGGAGTAATCCGTCGTCGCGGTCGCGGTAGACCGAGAACACCACGTCGGACTCCGAGCGCTCGGCCTCGGCGAGCAGCGCGTCGAGCTCGCCCGGCGGGATCTGCCCGTCGCAGGGCAGGAAGGTCACCCACGGCGCGGTCGAGGTCGCGACGCCGGCCTTGAGCGCCCCGCCGATGCCGCGGTTGGCGCCGAGCGAGAAGGCCGTGGCGCGCGGGTCGCCGGCGAGCACCGCGCGGGCGGCGGCGAGGGTGCCGTCGGCGCTGCCGTCGTCGACGAAGACGAGCTCGTGCTGCGGGCCCTTCGCGCGCAGCCACGCGTGGATCTCCCGCAGCACCGTCGGCACGTTCTCGGCCTCGTGGAAGGCGAAGACCACCACCGCGAAGGACTCGACCCTCACGGCCGCATCCGCAGCACGCGCGCCGGCACGCCCGCGACCACCGCGTAGGCGGGCACGTCCTCGGTGACCACCGCCCCGGCGCCCACCACCGCGCCGCGGCCCACCCGCACGCCCGGCAGGATCACGCTGTTCACCCCGAGGTCGCTGTCGTCCCCGATCACCACCGCGGCCGTCTCGACCGGCGAGAAGAGCACCGGCACCTCGCGGCCCGCCTCGGCGTGCACCGACGTGATGATCCGCACGCCCGGGCCGATGCCCACGCGCGCCCCGATGGTGAGCCCGCCGGCGCTGTGGAAGAAGCACTGCTGGCCGATCCAGGTCTGCTCGCCGATGACCATCTCGTTGCGGTAGTAGCCCTTCAAGATGGTCTGGTGGCCGACGTACACGTTGCGCCCGAGCGAGATGTTCTCGGGGTGGAAGACCATCACCCCGGGCTCGAAGACGCAGCCCTCGCCGAGCGCGCGAAACTGCGACGGCTCGAAGGCTCCGGTGCCGTGCGAGCGGTGCAGCTTCTCGACGCTCACGCGCTCTCCAGCGCGGGCTCGTTCGCGTCGAGGCGGCGGTCGAGCTCGCTGACCAGGGCCATCACCCGCTCGCGGGGCATCTTCGCGCCGGGGCCGTCACGCTCCAGCAGGTCGAGCGTCTCGACGGCGAGCAGCACCGGGAGCGCGGTGAACTCCACGAAGCCGCGCGGCGCGCCCCCGCGCTGGAGCGTGAGCACGTAGTCGGTGGCGGCGGCGAGGTCCTCGCGGGCGAGCGCGAGCACGGCGGCGCGGTCGGTGTCGGGCGGCAGGTAGGTGCGCCCGTCGCGGGCGTCATCGTCGGCGTCCTTGAGGATGTTCACGAGCTGGAGGCCCTCGCCGAAGGCCCGGGCGCGCGCGCGCAGCGCGGGCTCGACGGCGGGCGCGGCGAGCGCGGGCGCGTCGTGCACGAAGAGGTCGGTGAGCATCTCGCCGACGATGCCGGCGACGACGTAGCAGTAGCCGCGGAGGTCGGTGAGCGTCGCGAGGCGCAGCGAGCCGCGCTCGTCGCTGCGCTCGACGAAGCCGCGCATCCCCTCGGCGGTGCGGCGCGCGTGGCGGAGCACGATCGCGCGACTGGAGGGCGTGAGCCCGCCGAGGGCGGCGAGCACCTCGGGCGTCGCGGCGAGCAGGTCGAGGTAGCCCTGGTGCTCGGTCGGGCGCCCCGCGACCCAGGCGTTCCCGTAGTCGATCGCGCGGCCGATGTTGGGCGGGTCGAACAGCAGCGCGAGGAAGTCGTCGAGGGCCCCGGCGCGGCGGTAGCGGGGCCACACGGCGGCGTCCTCGAAGGTGTCGGCGAGGCGGAAGAGCAGGTAGGCCAGCGTGACGGCGAGGCGCGTCGGCTCGGGCAGCCTCGGGATCGAGAGCGCGAAGGTCCGACTCGTGCGCTCCAGCAGCCCCGCGAGGTCGATCATGGGGCTTCGATCGTCCGCTTGGCCACCGCTTGTCAAGCGCCCGGGGCGCGTCGCTTCGTTGCCCTTTCGAGCATCGTGGGCATAGTGAACCCCTATGGATTCGCTTGCAGAGCTTATCGGGCAGGTGACCCGCTACCACCCCGAGGCCGACGTCGGGCTCCTGCGGCGCGCCTTCGAGTTCGGCCAGCGCCACCACGAGGGCCAGAAGCGCAAGTCGGGCGAGGCCTACTTCACCCACCCCATCGCGGTCGCGAAGATCATCACCGAGCTGCGGCTCGACTCGGCCTCGCTCTGCGCCGCGCTCCTCCACGACACGGTCGAGGACACCAAGGCCACCCTCGACGACGTGCAGAAGGAGTTCGGCGAGGAGGTCGCCTTCCTCGTCGACGGCGTCACCAAGCTGTCGAAGTTCAACTTCACCTCGAAGGAAGACGCCCAGGCCGAGAACTTCCGCAAGATGCTGCTCCACATGGCGAGCGACATCCGCGTGCTGCTGGTGAAGCTCGCCGACCGGCTCGACAACATGCGCACGCTCGAGCACATGAAGCCCGAGGCGCAGGAGCGCATCGCGCGCGAGACCCTCGACATCTACGCCCCGCTCGCCAACCGCCTGGGCATCGCGTGGATGAAGTCCGAGCTCGAAGACCTCGGCTTCAAGCACACCAACCCCGACGGCTACAAGCTCGTCTCGGGCAAGGTCACGGCCCTCGTGCAGCAGCGCGACGGGTACATCCACCGCACGCAGGCGCTGCTCTCCGAGCGCTTCGCCGAGGCGGGCTTCGCCGCCGAGGTCACCGGGCGCGTGAAGCACCTGTACTCGATCTGGCGGAAGATGCAGCAGTCCAAGAGCGAGTTCGAGCAGGTGTGGGACGTCATCGCGTTTCGCGCGGTCGTCGAGTCGGCCGCCGACTGCTACGCGGTGCTCGGCGTGGTGCACTCGCTCTTCACGCCCATCCCCGGGCGCTTCAAGGACTACATCGCGCTGCCCAAACCCAACGGCTACCAGTCGCTGCACACGACGGTGCTGGGACCGGACCGCGAGCGCATGGAGGTGCAGCTGCGCACGCGCGACATGCACCGCATCGCCGAGCAGGGCATCGCCGCGCACTGGAAGTACAAAGAGCGCCCGAAGAACGTCGCGGGCCACGCCATCGACCACAAGGACGCGCAGCGCTTCCACTGGCTGCGCCAGCTGATGGAGTGGCAGCAGGAGCTCAAGGACCCGCAAGAGTTTCTCGAGAGCGTGAAGGTCGACCTCTTCCAGGACGAGGTCTACGTCTTCACGCCGCGCGGGGAGATCAAGGTGTTTCCGCGCACCGCGACGCCGGTCGACTTCGCCTTCGCGGTGCACTCCAACGTCGGCAACAAGTGCACGGGCGCGCGGGTCAACGGGCAGATCGTGCCGCTGCGCTACCAGCTGCGCTCGGGCGACGTGGTGGAGATCCTCACCGACCCCAACCGGCACCCCAACAAGGACTGGCTGGAGTTCGCCGTCACCTCGCGGGCGCGCAGCAAGATCCGCAGCTTCATCCGCTCCGAGCAGCGCGAGTCGGCGCTCAAGCTGGGCCGCGACCTCCTCGAGCGGGCGCTGCACGCCGCGGGGCTGAGCTTCGCCAAGGTGCTCAAGACCAACGCCCTCGGCCGCGCGCTCGAAGACGCCAAGACCCAGAGCGTCGACGAGCTGATCATTCAGGTGGGCTACGGGCGCTACAGCGCCGACTCGGTGGTGCGCAGCCTGATGCCGCCCGAGAGCCTGCCCCCGCCCGAGATCAAGCAGGGGACCATGGAGCGCGTCATGCGCAAGGTCACCGGGCGCGACTCCAACGGCATCCTGGTCGACGGCGAGAACAACATCCTCGTGCGCTTCGCGCGGTGCTGCTCGCCGCTGCCGGGCGACCAGATCGTCGGGTACATCAGCCGCGGGCGCGGCATCTCGGTGCACCGGCGGAGCTGCACCAAGGGCCTCGACATCGACCCCGAGCGCCGCGTGGTGGTGAGCTGGGACGAGGGCGCGAAGATGTCGCGCCCGGTGACCCTGCGGGTCATCACGGCCAACCGCCCGGGCCTGCTCGCCGAGGTGGGCAACACCTTCTCGAAGTGCGGCGTGAACATCGAAGAGGCCAATTGCCGCGCGGCCGAAGAGGAGCGCGCGGTCAACCTGTTCACCTTCACCATCACCGACCTCGGGTCGCTGAAGGGCGTCATGAAGGCGCTGCAGAAGGTGAAGGGGGTGCTCTCGGTCGAGCGCGTCTAAAGGGGATAGCATCGCCGTCGCGATGCCCCACCTCCGCTACGCCCCCATTGCGTGCGCCCTCGCCCTCGGGTGCGCCGACGAGCCGCGGCCCCTCACGCGCCCCGACGCGGGCGCGGTTGCCGACGTGGTGAGCCGCATCGACGCGACCCCCGCCGACGCGCCCTCGCTCTGCGTCGCGGGGACCATCTACTGCGACGCCGACACGCAGTACACCTGCGACGAGGCGGGCGCGGTCGTCGACCGGCGCGCCTGCGCCGCCCCCGCGCCGCTGTGCTTCCCGGGGCGCGGGTGCCTCGCGTGCGCGCCCAACAGCGCGCGCTGCGACCCGGCCGACCCCCGGCGCGTGCAGACCTGCCGGGCCGACGGATCGGGCTACACCGAGGGGCCGCGCTGCGAGGCCGAGGGCGAGACCTGCAACGCGGGCGTGTGCGTCGACCGCTGCTCGGACAGCGCGCTCGGCAACTCGTACCTCGGCTGCGACTACTGGCCGACCGTCACGGTCAACTCGGGGCTCAACCCGGTGTTCCAGTACGCGGTGGTGCTCACCAACCCGCAGACCTACCCGGTGCGGGCGACCATCACGGGGGGCGCCCTCGCGGCGCCGCGCGAGGTGCAGCTGTCCCCTGGCCAGGTCGAGACGGTGATCCTCCCGTGGGTCTACGACCTCGCGTTCATCAACCCCGACTGCATCCAGGTCTTCAAGACCTGCATCCCCTGGAGCACCGTCACGTCCAACCTCCGCCGCGGCGGCGCGTACCACGTGCGCAGCAACGGCCCCATCACGGCCTACCAGTTCAACCCGCTGACCTTCTCCAGCGCGGGGCGCTTCTCGTACACCAACGACGCCTCGCTGCTGCTGCCGCAGGGGGTGCTCTCGCAGCGCTACACCGTCGTGACCTGGCCCAACTTCCCGTACACGCCCGACGGCGACCCCCCGATGACCTACTACTTCGGCGGCTTCGCCTCCGTCGTGGCCGTCACCGGCGAGACCACCACCGTCACCGTGCGCGCCGCGAGCCCCCTGCGCGCCGGCCCCGGCGTCCCCGCCATGCGCGCCAACGAGACCCGCACCTTCCAGCTCCAGCCCGGCGACGTGCTCCAGCTGGTGGGCGCCGACCGCGGCGACATCACCGGCACGACCATCGAGTCGAGCGAGCGCGTCGCGGTCTTCGTCGGCCACGACTGCACCAACGTCCCCCTCGACAACACCGCGTGCGACCACCTGGAGGAGCAGCTGCTGCCCAACGAGACCTGGGGCCGCGAGTACGTCGTCTCGGGCCTGCGCGACCGCGGCGCCACCGTCGCCTCGCAGGTGCGCCTCGTGTCGCGCGTCGACGGCAACGCCCTCACCTTCGACCCGCCCTCGGTGCACGCGCCGGTCACCCTCGGCGCGGGCCAGGTGCTCGACTTCGCCACGTCGCAGCACTTCGTCGTGCGCGGCACCGGGGCCTTTCTGCCCGTGCAGTTCATGCGGGGGCAGGGCTACGACCGCACGATGGCGGGCGACCCGGCGATGGTGCAGGAGGTGCCCGTGGAGCAATACCGCACCTCGTATGATTTCACGGTGCCGGCGACCTACGTGGCCAACTTCATCAACGTGGTGACGCCGGTCGGCGGGGCGCTCGAGATGGACGGACAGGCCCTGCGCGGGTCGTCGTCCGAGGTCGCGGGCTTCACGGTCTACACGCTGCCGATCGCGCCGGGAAACCACCGCCTGAGCAGCCCCGGGGGCCAGGGCATCGGGCTCAAGGTCTACGGCGTCGCGCCGTACACCTCGTACATGTACCCGGGCGGCCTCGACCTGCGGCGCATCACGCCGGGCTGAGCGGCGCGGCGACCCGAGGGGTGGTGGCGTCGGGTGGATAGGGCATCCGAGCGGGCACGCTTGTCGGCACGAATCCGCACGGGTTTACGGATCGTCGATTACCCGCAGCATCGCGGTGTCGCTGCGTGGTCGAGCGCTCGGGACGTGGCTCTTGGAGAGCTCGCTGGCGGACTGGCGGGCGTTCAACGTGCGCGTGGGGGGGGTGAGCGGGGGGGCCTCGCTGTGGTCACCAGTCAGCGCGCGACGGGGGCAGCGAGGGTCGACCCGTCATCCCGTATTGGGCGCCCCAGCACCAGACGGAGCGGTCGGTGCGGATCGCGCACGAGTGGCGCGTGCCGATGAACACCGACTCGACGTGATCGATGCCTTCGACACGGCGCGGCCGGGCCACGCAGTTGTTCCCACCTCCGCCGGGGCAGTGGTCGTTCTGTGCTGCGGGAGCACCCGATTCGCCGTCGTCGTTGCGTCCCCAGCACCAGACGGTGCCGTCCGTGCGCACCGCGCAGGTGTGATAGTCCGCCCGCGCCACGCTGCGCACGCAGTCGATCTCCGGGTCGCCCGGCACCCGAGCCGCCGCGGGGTCAGCGAAGTTGGCGATCCCCAGCTGGCTGCGGCGGTTCTCACCCCAACAGCGGATCGTGCCGTCGGAGACGGCCGCGCACAGGTGACTCGCCACACCAGGCGCGATCTCCCACGCCGGTGGAATCGACGCGCCAAACCCCGCCAGCAGCGACGGCCCGGCGAACAGGGTCCCGTCCGCTCGCCGGAGCAGGACGCTGGTGAACACCTCGATCAAGTCGCGAACGCTTCCGCCCACGTCCACCGCGGTCGGGGTCGGCGTCGGTCCGCGGGTCAATCCCACCCCTCCCCAGCACAGAACCACCCCGTCGCGGCGTAGAGCGCATGCGCCGGAGATCCCTGCCCCGAGACTCACGACATCGCTGAGGCCGACGACCAGGCGCGGTCGGAGGCTGCACGCCAGGGTGCCGCACCGATCGGGGGCCTCCGCGATCCCGAGCACCCCGAGCGGCTCCAGTCCCCAGGTCCGGACCGTGCCGTCTTCATGGACGGTCATGGTGGTCCCGAGCCCGGCAATCCAGACCCGACGCACGCCGCGCAGGCCGGCAACCTCCCTGGGCGTCGGAGTTCCTTCATCGCCCCCGCCCGAACCGAGCTGGCCGTAGGAGTTGTTCCCTCGACATCGCAAGCTGCCGTCCCGGTAGACGGCGCACTCATGCGCCGGACCCATGACCATCGAGACCACCGACGGCTCGGTCGCGGCGCTGGGCAACGGCGGCGGCGCGACCGGACAACGTTCCAACGGCGTCGGATACACCCCGACGGCCGAAGCGTTTGGGACATCGGCGGCGGAGTCGACGACGGCCGTCGCCGCGCCGCTGTCGGTCCCCGGCGCGAGGGTCACCACGCTGCCGCAGCCCGCAACGAATGTCACCAGTGCGAGCGCCCGGATCCTCACGGCCCGTGACGCTATCACGCCCGATCACCGCGACGGCATCACCCGCTCGCCGTGCCCGTTGAGGGGGCGCGATGCCGCCCGCTTCGCCGCCCGATGGCGACAGCATCGCCGCGTCCACCGCGCGCACCGCAGCCCTCTTCGTCGCTCCGGCGACGGTCGATTGCCCGCTGCTCCCGCCGTCCGCGCACCGCTCACGGCGATGCCTGGCTCGCTCGACGTCGACCGCATCTACCGGGGCGTCACGCTGACGCCGACTCCCCTGAAGGCCCTGCCGGTCATCTGACGCCCGGACAGGCACCGAGCACCCTCCCCAACGCCCTCACCACGGCCCGCTCGGACGTTGTCCAGGCGTTGTCGACGCGTCATCACCCTCCGTCCAGAGCCCGACCGAGGGGTATCACGCCCTCACCAACCGCCGCCCAGGCAGCGCTCGCGCAATCTCGACGCCTCGATGCTGTTTGTGCAGACGCCGATCGGCCCTCGATGACGCCTCATCAGGGCGCCATCAGCGCCGGCGCCGCCGTTGACGAGCGCCCTACCGCCCCATCCGCACCAGGGCGCCGGGCCGCGCGTCGGTCATCCGATCGTTCTCGACGATGAGCTCGCCCGCGACGAGCGTCGCGCGGTAGCCCGTCGCGTCCTGCACGAGGCGCTTGCCGCCGGCGGGCAGGTCGCGCGCCATGCGCGGGCGGTGCAGCGCGAGGCCCGCGAGGTCGATGACGTTGAGGTCGGCCCGCTGCCCGACCTCGACGGTGCCGCGGTCGCGCAGGCCGATGAAGCGCGCGGTGTCGTGCGCGAGCTGCTTCACCAGCGCCTCGACGGGGATGCGCCCCTCGGCGCGGTCGCGCGCCCAGTGCATCAGCGCGAAGGTCGCGTAGCTGGCGTCGCAGACGGTCCCGACGTGGGCGCCGCCGTCGGAGAGGCCGACGAGGGCGAGCGGGTGGCCGAGCATCGCGCGCACGTTGTCGAGCGAGAACTCGGTGTAGTTGTAGAGCGGGAAATACAGCAGCTCGTGGCCGTCGTGGTCGAGCAGCGCGTCGTAGAGCACGTCGAGCGTCGGGCGCCCCGACGACTGCGCCTCGGCGTAGAGCGACTGCTCGACGCGGGGCTCGTACTCGGGCCGCGCGCCCAGCCGGAAGAGCCGCAGCGCGACCATCTCGAGGCGCGCGAGGAGGATGTCGGCCAGCGGCGGAATGGGGCTCCCGTCGCCGGCCAGGCGCTCGGAGGTCTCGGTGAGGAGCCGGGCCTTGAAGGCGGGTTCGCGCATCGCCGCGACGCGCTCTTCCAGGGAGAGGTGCGCGACGCGCTTGTACGAAGGGAAGCCGATGAAGGGGTGGAAGGTCGCCTCGAGGCCGAGCAGCACGCCGATGGCGCGCGGCGCGACCTGCACGCGCATCGGGACGCCCCGCGCGTCGGCCCGCTCGACGCGCGCGAGGATGCGGCGCCACTGGTCGGGCTCCATGTCGCGCTGCATGAGGGAGATGGAGAGCGGGTGCCCGGCGGCGCCCTCGGCCATGCGCTCGAGCACGTCGAACTCGGCGTCGAAGCGGTCGGGGCCCTTCGCCATGTCGAAGTCGCTGACGGCCTGCACGACGCCGTGGCCGAGGCCCGCGAAGGCCGCCGCGATGCCCGCGAGCTCGCGCGCGTCGGACTCCGACGCGGGGGTCTCCTCGCCCGTCGCGGCGCGGTGGTTGTCGGAGCGCCCGGTGGAGAAGCCCGCGGCGCCCGCGAGCAGCGCCTCGCGCACGAGGGCGCGCATGCGGGCGACGTCGTCGTCGGTGGCGACGCCGCGCGCGACGGCGCGGTCGCCCATCACGTACACGCGCAGCGCGTCGTGCGGAACCTGCGCCAGCACGTCGATGCTCCGCGGCGTCGCGGCGATGGCGTCGAGGTACTCGGGGAAGCTCTCCCAGCTCCAGCGGAGGCCCTCGGCGAGGGCCGCGCCGGGGATGTCCTCGACGCCCTCCATGAGGGCGATGAGGCGGGCGCGGTCGCGCTCGTGCGCCGGGGCGAAGCCGACGCCGCAGTTGCCGATGACGCAGGTGGTGACCCCGTGCGCCGCCGAGGGCGAGAGCGTCTCGTCCCACGAGACCTGCCCGTCGTAGTGGCAGTGGATGTCGACGAAGCCGGGCGTGACGATCGCGCCGCCGGCGTCGAGGGTGCGGGCCGCGGCGCCGGG
>JAQBQI010000043.1 GCA_028287085.1 Myxococcaceae bacterium | reverse complement strand
CCGCCCCGCACCCAGGGGACGCGCCACCGGCTCCTGGTGCTGAACCTGTCCGCGGGCACCCTGCGCACGGTCGACAACGCACGCGGGCGGGTCGGCTTCACCCCCGACGGCAGCACGATCGTCTCGTACTGCACGGCGTACGAGCGCAGCGGGGCCGAGGCCCTCGACGGCGGCCTTCCCCCGGCGCCCGCGTCGCTGCTGCTCGTCGACGCCGTGAGCCTGCGCGCCGAGGAGGTCACGCTGCCGCTCGACAAGGAGCACGCAACGACTCGACGAGTTCGCCAGCCGGCTCGGGCGACGGTGCGCCACGTGGGCCCCCGAGGTCCACACGCAGGGGCCGCTGAGGTCCGCGGGGAGCGGGGGGGCTTTGCGGTGGGGAGGCTGCTGCCGTCATGATGCCCCGATGAGACGAGCAGCCGTGGCGGTGGAGGCGTTGATGATCGCCGTCGGGGGGGTTCGCGGCGAGGCCGGGGCGTGCAGCCGCCCGCCGTGCGCGTCGGAGTACCTGCTCCCGCTGAGCCCGTCGCGGGCGGCGGTGACCGTGCCCGCCAACCTCCCGGCGTTCGCCTGGTTTCCGGCCGCCGAGGAGGGTGTCGGTTCCGCCACGGGCCTCCGCCTCCAGCGGGTTGACGGCGCGGCCGAGGACGTCCCCTTCGCGCTCGAACGCGGCGCCGGCGTGCCCTCGGCCCCGTGGCTGGTTCGCCCGCTGGCCCCCCTGGCCGCGGGCGCGACGTACGAGCTGCGCGCGCCCCGCACGTGCATGTACAACCCCGACGATCCGTCCACCCGCGTGACGACCGCCGCCGCGGCCGCGCTCCCCGCGTCGCTCGGTCGGGTCACCGTCGGCGACCTGGTGGAGGCCGAAGCCGATCGCCCGCCCAACTCGGGCAACGGTTCGTGCGCGACCCAGGTGACCGACGCGCACCGCGAGGTCGCCCTCACGTGGGACGCCACCACCGCCCCGTGGCGGAGCGTCATCGTCGTGCAGCTCTACGTCGACGGCGAGCCGCGCGACCTGCGGGGCACCGAGCGCCTCTACTTTTCGGTCGAGGGCTACCGCACCCAACCGCGCGACCAGGCTTACACGGTGTGCCGGGGGTCGACCGAAGCCGTCGCGGTCGGCCTCTCGCCGGGCGTCCACCGCTTCGAGTACCGCGGCCGCGTGCCGGGCTCCGACGCGGTGCTGCGCAGCGACGTGGTGGAGGCCGAGCTGCGCTGCGGCGCTGGCGGTGTGGACTGCACGGCGCGCCCCGGAGCCGCGAAGCCCGCGGCCCTCCCGATGGCGGGGCTCGCGCTCCTTGCGCTGGTCGCCGGGCGGCGCCGCCGGCGGGTCTGACCTCGACCATCGCCCCTCGGCACGGCCCGTCGCGCGAACGCTGCAGCCGCGGCACCTCGCCGGCTGGCGCCAGGTGGGGGCGCCCACTCTCCGGCCGCGGGCGCCGCATCGCCGCGTCGTGGCGCACCGCCTGCGGCGCGTGGGCGATACCGCGCCCGAGGTCGCGCGCACGGTGATCGAGCGCGGGGCCGACGGCCGGGTCGGGATCTTCTCGCGCGGGGACGCCTGGGGCGTCGTGCGCTGGCGGACGGACGGGACGGTCGTCGGCGCGGCCCCGGGGTCGCTGCCTGGAGTGATCGCCACGGCCGTGGAGGTCGCCCGGTGCGGGCCGCGCGGGCGGGGCGCTGGAGCTGTCGTCAGGCCGGCGGCCGGCCGCGACCCTGACCGGCGATCGCGACTCGCAGGACAACCGCGTCACACCACGGGCGTCGAAGCGGGCGCCGACGGAGGTCCCGTTCTCGTCGGCGATGACCCGATAACCCTCCCGCCTGCCTTCGTATTGAAACTCGCGCACGCACGCACGCACGCACTGGCATCCAGCTCCACGAGGGCGAGCGTTTGCTCGTCCCCCAACCACCCGCGTCGGCCCGGCGTCAGTAGCGGCGAGAGCACCACCACGTCGTCGGACGGCACCTCCGATCCGCGGCACGGCGCGAGTGGCGCGTCGAGGCGCACCTCGATCGGGTTGTGCTCAAGTTTGAAACCGCCCGAAACGGCCGTGCGTGAAGTCGACGCGGCCGGTCGCGTAGGCGCCCCTTCGCCACGGACGCCGCCGGTCTCCCCGCCCTGATCGACGCCATCCGCCACCTTACACGGCGCCGCCGCAACCTGCGGTGGAGTGTGTCCCAGTGCGCGAGTCGTGGGCGGGCGCCCCGGTGTGGGAGGACGAAGTGCCGATGGTTGAATACGAGCGGGGCGATCTCCGGGCGACAGGTCGGGGTGCTGTTCCCAAGGTAGCCCCCGCCGCAGTTCACCAGATGACAGTCGAAGGCGACGACCGAGCCGTCGGGCGCACGCCGCATCTGGAGTTCGTACTGACGAGCGCTCCCGGGATTGCTCGACGAGTGACAGGTCCAGCCGTGACTGGACACACTCGACTCGCTGTAGGAATCGCCCCCGTACCTCGAGAACGCGAAGGTCACCGGGCCGCCGCGAAAGGTTCCATCTGCCCGCGACCCAGGGCAGGCGCATGAGGAGTCTTCAGTTTCCGCGAGGTTGGCAGTACGCCTTCGTGCAGGCAGATCTCCCGATGCATCGTGCCGAAGCGCTCGCCCTGTCGTCCCACCAGCCGTAGAAGTAGTCCTTGACCGAAGTCCACGGAGGCAGGTCGTGCGGGATATGGCGCCACGCGCATCCCGTATGGAGCTTGTACTTAGAGCGGCGCCCCGACGCGTCTGGCGACCGCTCGAATCGCATTGACGATCTCGCGACGCTCATACTTGTGCTCCTTGATGAAGTCGCGGGCGGCGGGGATCGAAGGTTCGAGTCGGGCCCACTGCTCGTCGGTGACGATTCGTCGCGTAGGGTTGGCGCTGGAATGGAAGTGCCATGATGCTCGCAATTTAGCACTGCGATCCGTCCGAACACCCTCTCGAACTCGCTCGATCACCGTCGCCGCCTCAAAAGGACTCGCCTTCGATCATTGACATCGGCGTCGACGGCGCAAGAACCTCCTGACGCCGCTACAGGTGATCGTCAGCTCTGAGGTGTCGCATGAAGGACAACGACCGCGCGCAGCTACCGCCGCTCATCGTGGGGTCGGCCCCGAACACGGTGACCCCTCCGCCGGTGGAGTACACGCTCGACGCGTTCACGTCCGAGGAGATCGTGAGTGGCATCAACAACCTCGGGACCAGCCTCTGGCAGACGTTCCGGCGAGACGGCGTCGGACTGCTGATCTCGCCGGCCGGCATCGCGTTGGCACTCGGAATGGCCAAGGCGGGCGCCCTGAACGACACGCAAGCCGAGCTGCGCGGCGTTCTCCGGGCGTCACTGCGCGAGCCGGCCCACTCGCGGGGCATGGGCGCGCTCGGGAAGCGATGGCACCGGGCCGCCGGGGGCTTCGCGCTCCGCACGGCGGTTCGCCTTTATGGAGACTCGCGCTTCGCCGTCGACCCGCGCTTCCTCGGCGTCATCAGCCAGGAGTTCGGCGCCCCCATGGACCGGGCCGATTTCACCCGCCCCGAGGCCGCGCGGGCGCAGATCAACGGCTGGGTCGGAGCGCGGACCGACGGCCGGGTCGCGGACTACCTCCCGCCCGAAGAGATCACCGAGAAGACACGCATGGTGCTCGTCAACGCGATGTGCCTCGCCTCGCACTGGGGCGTCCCGTCCGGCCGGGTCGTCGCGCGCGAGTGGTGGGGTCAGCCCGTGCAGACGGTGAGCGGGGTCGTGACGATGGGCTACCTCTCGAGAGACGGCTACTCGGTTCTCGAGGTGCCCCACGGCGATGGTGACGTCGTCATCGACGTGATCCTCCCCGACAGGGAGGGACTCCTCCCGGACGTCGAACTTCGCGTCATGAACGATGGGCTCTCGGGCTTCTTCGACGCGCTCACGCCGACCCGGGTGGAGGTGTCGCTCCCGAGGCTGCGCCTCGACTTCGCGCTCGGCCTCTACGCGCCGCTCTCCTCCCTGGGGATGCGCGAGGCGTTCAACCGCTGGTGGGCGGACTTCACGGCGATCGCCCCGGCCCTGCCGCCCAACGACCGGCTCTCGCTCTCCGACGTGTTCCACCGGTCCGTCGTCGACGTCGCCGAGGTCGCTGCGGCGACCGCCTCCCGGGACGACGCCCGACCCGGCGGGGGCACGGCGGACGCCGTCTTCGACGCCTCCCGACCGTTCCTGATCGTCGTGCGGGACACGTCCTCGGGGGCGATCCTCTTTCTCGGGCGCGTTCTGCACCCGCTGGGAGTGCCGGCGTGGCCACCCCCCGCGCCCGACGTGCTGACGAGGAGCTGACGGCCGGCGCGGGGGGCGCCGTCCTGCGCGGGTGCGGCCCCGCGCATGACGAGGAGCGTCAGCAAGCCCGAGTGGAAACTGTCTCACGCTCGTTGACACGTTCCGGTTCACCTTCAACGATGAAGGCGAGATGACCTTCGTCGAGGCGTGCCCATGCGCACACGCGGAGCGTGACAGCGAGCGCCTCGCGACCGACGACGCTCGACGCACGGGCCTTCGCCGCCGGCTTCACGCCGTGGGCGTGGGGCGAGACGAGGGCCGGAGGAGCAGCCGATGCGGAGGAAGCCTCCCTCGCGGCGCAGGTCCAGCCCGCTCGGGAGCGAGGGCCTCGCTGCGGACCCGACGGTCACGTACGGCGCCGGGGACCTACGTTGCTCGGATGCGCGGCGCGGGCCTACATCGGCCGCGATGAGATCCGAGGGAGCGCCGCCCGACCCGGAGATCCTCGTGTGCGTCTCGCGGGGGCTGCGGGTCCACGCCGGGGGCGCGACGGATTTCAGGGTGCGCGGCGGCACGGTGAACGCGGCCCTCGCCGACCTCGCCGCCCACCAGCCGGGCCTGTGCCAGCAGGTTCTCGACGCGGAGGGACTGCGTCCCGAAGTGCAGGTGTTCCTGGGGCTGTCGGAGGTGCGCGAGTTCGGGGGAATGCAGACGCCGCTCGTCGACGGAGACGTGCTGCGGATCGCGGCGACGGCCGAGCGGGAGCGCCCGGAGCTGACGGTGACGCAGGTGATCTCCGCGCCGGGTCCCGATCGTCCGAAGCCCTACGTGGTCGTGGCGATCGTCGCCGCCGCGGTCGCGGCCGGGGCGGGGTGGGTCGTGGGTTTGCTCTGGGAGGCGCGTGAACTGCGCTTTCCGCGCGTACCGGACGGCGCGTTCGGCGCGGATGCCGGGTACACGCTGCTCGCCCTGGCGATCACGGCGACGGCGCTGCTCACGCTCGCCGCGACCGCGACCGCGGCGGTCGCGGGCGTCTTCGCGATCCGTTCCCTCGGCCGGTCCGTCCCGACGTCGCACGACGTCGTGATCCGCCGCGTCGGCCGCGTCGTGCGCGTGCACTTGCACGACGGGACGCCGCTCGACCTCCGGCCGGGCGAGCTCGACACGCTCTCGATCACCGTTACCTCTGCGCGCCCGACCTACGCGGTGGACGTGCGCCAGGGCGAGGCCTCGGCGACGCTGCAGGTCGGCGACCCCGTGACCGCCGCGCGGCTGCTGGAGGCTCTGGGCGACGGCGCCGCGGGGCGTTGCTGCGTCCCGCTGAGCGGCGCGTCGGCGCGCGCGGTCGTGGGAGACGACGGGTTCGTCGTGGCCTCGGAGGCGGGCGAACGCTTCGTCTCCTACGCGCGAGTGCGCTCGGCGGACGCCACCGCGTCGGGCGTCGCGGTCGAGCTCGACGACGGCGGGCGCGTCGAGCTGGCGGTGGCCCCGGGCGCGGCGTCCGACCCCGTCGGGGCGCGGCGGCGGAGCGCGCTGCTGGGTCGACTGCGTGCGGGCCTGACGGCGTGGGCGGAGCGGGTCCGCGATGCCGAGGCCGCG
>JAQBQI010000031.1 GCA_028287085.1 Myxococcaceae bacterium | reverse complement strand
GTCGGGCTGAGGGCGACCACCGATAGGCGGAGCGCGGCCGCGACGACCGACGCGCAGACGCCCGCTCAACCGCCGCGAGCTCAGCGGCCGCTGCCGAGAGCGTCGTCGCGTCAAAGGCAGTTGGGAGGGAGCTCGGCCTGGGACCTCGCGCTGTCGCCGCGGGTCGACGAGGTGGCCGTGCGCAGCAAGACCGGGGTGCAACGCTTCGGCCTATCCGACGGTGCGCCGCGCGGGGAGAGACCCGCGCCAGAAGTCGTGGTCGTCCGCACTCCCGCGCTGCCGGTACGGGAGGCAGAGCTTCGCCTCGCCCTCGCCCGCAGGTCCTCCAACGGCCACGGCCGACGCGCGGCGTGGCCCTACCGCGACGACGGCTTCGCCCGCGCGTGGCGGCGCTTCCAGGCCTGCTCGGCGGCGCGGATGAGGGCGTCGGCGCCGGCCGCTCCGTCCCAGCCCTCGATGACCACGTCCTTGTCCTCGGTGAGCACCGCCAGCTCGAAGAAGCGCGCGAGCTCCCTCCGCTCGTGGGCGGACAGCGTCGCCGCCCGCGCCGCGCCCTCCGGGGCGAAGATCACCCGGTCGTTGCGCTCGCGCCCCCGCCCGCTCTCGCGGCGCTGCGTGATCAGCACCGCCGCGACGGGTCGCGCCGGCACGACCACCCCGGGGGCGTGCGGCGAGTCGCACAGCACCATCGCGTCGAGGGGGTCGCCGTCGGGCGCCAGCGTGCTCGGGACGAAGCCCCAGTCGTAGGGATAGACCAGTCCGGTCGCGAGCGGCCGCGACACCACGATGGCCCCGAGGGCCGGGTCGTACGTGAGCTTGTCGGGCGACCCGCGGGGCGTCTCGACGACGACATGCACCAGCTGCCCGGCGCGCGCCGGGAGCTTCGACAGGTCGCTCATGACCGGCACGCCTGCGGTGGGCGCGGCTGACTCATGTGACGATGACCGCCGCCCTCGCGAGTCGCCCCTCCAGCATCGGCCGACCGTCGATGACGCCAGGGTACGAGACAGTGAGGCGCGTGCCTGGGAGTGGTCATGCCCGGGTAGCGAGCAACCTACGTTCCGCGGATCGGGCGCTCGCGACGCAGCTGCCCGACGGAGATCGAGGGCGGGCGCCCGCGCGGCTTGTGGCGCGCGTCGCCGTGGGCGATGACGCCCGCCATGAACGACGCCGTGCCCGCCCCGCTGCCCGCCTGGCTCTCCGAGGACTACGCGAACCTCCGCGCCGACGGCGTCCTCGACCTCTTCGGTAGCATCGACGACGCCCGAGCCGTCGCCCTCGCCCCGCGCATCCGGTCGCACGGTGGCTTCACGAAGCTGGTCTTCCGCGCCGAGGGTCTGAGCGACGCCGCCGTCGCCGCGCTGGCCGACGTCGGGCTCGACGTCGAGGTCGAGTACGCCGGCAGGCGGCACCTCGATGCGCTGCTGCCCTTCGCTGACCGCGTCGTCGGCATGCGCGCCGACGCCTCCGCCACCGAGTCGCTGGAGGGCGCCCGCAAGCTGTCGCGCTTCACGTCGCTGCGCCGCCTCGACACGCACCTCGCGGCCTGGGACGACGACCAGCTCGCCGTCGCGCTGGAGACCCTCCGCGCGCTCGACGCCCTCTCGCTGCGGGGCGGCGCGTTCACCGGAACGGGCCTCGCCGCGCTGCCGAACCCCGGGGCGCTGCGCTCGCTCGACCTCAACGAGCTGGGCCCGTGCCGCATCACCGGTCCCGGCATCGCGATCACCCACGAGTGGTCGATGCTTTCGCGATTCACCGGATTGCAGAGCTTCGACGGCGCGCTCAACCGACTGCAAGGCGACGCGCTGGGCGGACTCGCCTCCGCGCCGAGGCTCCTCCACCTGAGCCTCATCGGGATGAAGTGGGCGAAGCCGGGACTGAAGTTCCTCGGCGCCCTCGGCGCGCTCGAGCGCCTCAACTGGAACGTCGCCGGCACCGCGAAGGCCCTCGACGCGGCGATCCCGCGCCTCACCCATCTGCGCGAGCTATCGCTGCTGGACAAGGCCTCCGACGCGACGCTCGCCGCGCTCGCCGCGCACTGCCCCTCGCTCAAGTGGCTGGAGCTGCAAGCGGGCAGCGTGACCGACGCGGGCGTCGCGCGACTCGCGGGGCTCACGGCGCTGGAGTCGCTCGGCGTGCAGGGCGACGGGGTGACCGACGCGTGCGCCGAGACGCTGTCGGCCTTCCCCGCGCTGCGGGCGCTCAAGGTCACGAAGACCTCCGTGAGCGACGCCTTCGTCGAGGCCGCCGCCCGCGCGCTCCCTTCGCTCCATGGCCTCGACCTCGCCAGGACCGCGGTGACCGACGCGTGCGTCGACGCGCTCATCGGCATCGGGTCGCTGCACTCGGTCGGCCTCGGCAAGACGAAGGTGAGCAAGAAGGGCGTCACGCGACTGCGCGCCGCGCGCCCCGACCTCCACGTCTCGACCTACGCCTGACCCTTCCGTCGCTGCGGCGGGCCCCTTCACCCGCGCTGCGCCAGTCCGAAGGCGGCGCCCTGCGGGTCTTCGCAGGCCGCGAGGCGCGTGCCGCCGGGGAGCGCGACCGGCTCCCTGGCCGTGCCGCCGAGGGCGCGTACCCGCGCCGCGGCGGCGTCGAGATCGGCCACCGGCAGGCAGAAGAGCCAGTGCGGGTGGACCCCGGGCCAGCGGGCCGTGTTGCCCATGGCGCCCACCGATGCGCCCGCCTCGTTCCACGCGAAGAGTCGGTAGCCGCCGACCGGCTCGGGGACGTCGACGGTCTCCGTGCGGGCCCAGCCGAAGAGCTCGCGGTACAGCGCCCAGGCCCCGTCGGCGTCGCTCGTGTGGAGCTGGTGCCAGACCACCGGACCGTCGCCCGCGCCGCCCGCGCTCGCGCGCACCCCGATCACGGCGCCGAAGGGGTCACGGAGCGTTGCGTACGAGGCCCCGTCGCTGCCCCGCAGCGTCGGGCTCAGGGCCTCGCTGCCGAGCGCGAGCAGGCGGCCCACCGTGGCGTCCACGTCGTCCACGGCGATCTGGCCGAGCCAGTGCGGCGGCGCTCCCCGCGCCCTCGCGCGCTCGTGGAGGGGCCACGCCTCCAGCGCGGACCCCTCGGCCGCGCCGTCGGGCAGCGCGAGCCCGATCGCTTCGGCGTAGAACGCGCGGGCCGCCGGCAGGTCCGTGGTGCGCAGTGCGTATCGACAGAACATGGCGCGGGAAGATCGCACGGGCGCCGCGACGCGCGAATCGTGCGGCGATCCCCGTCCCGATCAGGGTCCGTCGCGATGCCCGCGATGCAGGAACTCCCGCCCTGTGCGCCAGCTCACCAGCAGCCGCGGACTTCAGGCGGCGCCGCGAAGCGTCTCGCGCGCTCGCATCAGCGCGAAGCCGAGGAGGTTCTCTCCCTCCCAGCGCAGCGGGTCGGCGGCGGCTTCGTCGGCGACCCCGAGCCCGATGCCCCACACGTCGTCGAAGGGCGACGCCTCGACCAGCACGGCGTCGCCCGTGCCCAGCAGGAAGGCCTTCAGCGCCGGGTCCTGCCCGAACTTCGCGACGTTGCCGCGCGTCACCAGCGCGAAGCACTCCGCCCGCCAGCGAGCTTCGTCGAAGCCCCGCACCGTGCGCCCGAGCTTCTTCACCGCGGCCGGGTCGTCGGCCGCGAGGATCGCCGCGAGCGCCGCCTCGTCGCCGAAGAGCCGCGCCTTGCCGGCCATCATCCACTGCTCGGTCGAGGCGTAGGCGACGCCGTCGAGGGTGAACGCGCACGCCCACCACTGCGAGAGGCACGCGGCGGTGACGCGCCCGCCGGGCGCCGGGTGGTGGCCCCAGAAGAGCTCGTAGCGGAAGGTCTGCCCCGCCCGCACCGCGGCGCGGAGGGCTTCGACGTTGTCGATCATGGCGCGACCGTAGCGCAGTCGAGCCGCGCCGCGGGCCGCGTCGGGGCCCACCGCGACGTCGATGCCCGCGCCGAGCGGCATGCCCCGCGCCCGGACCAAGGCCTTCAGCGCGGCGCTGCGTCGCCGTTCGGCGGGGCGTTCTTGAGCGCGCGCTCGAGGCGGGCGATGTGCCCGTCGAGGGCGTCGAGGCGCTGCGGGGCGAAGGCCCGGTCGAGCCAGCGCCCGCTGGCGAAGACGCACGCGATGGCGGCGAAGTAGCCGAGCGCCGAGGGCAGGTTGAAGAGCAGGTGGGCGAGCCAGCCGAGGCCGTAGCCGGCGGCGAAGCACAGCAGCACCACGGGCACGAGCGCCGAGTGGCGGTGGTCCTCCCACCACGAGATGCGGTCGAGGAGCTGCTGGCGCTGGCGGCGGAGTTCGGCGAGGTCGGGTGGGCTGGGCATCGGAGCTTCGGGCGCGCACTCTTAGCCACTGCTCCGCGGAGGGCAACGGCGCTTGTGGCGGGCGGGCGACCTCGCGCACCATCGGCGCCGCGCGCCGGGCGTGCCGTCGCGGCAACAGGGAGACGGAGCGGTATGGTGGCAGCGATCCTGATCAAGCCGGGCAGCAAGGTGAAGCTCAAGGACTACGACCCCGAGGACACCTCCGGGGTGAAGGACAAGGCCACCGCGCAGGAGGAGCTCGCGCGCGACCGCGCCGAGATGTGCGACCTGCAGGAGCGCCTCTACGCCGAGAACAAGCGCACGCTGCTGGTGATCCTGCAGGCGATGGACACCGGGGGGAAGGACGGCACGGTGAAGAGCGTGCTGTCGGGGGTCAACCCGACCGGCGTGGAGATCATGAGCTTCAAGGCGCCCTCCGAGGAGGAGCGCGACCACGACTTCCTCTGGCGCGTGCACAGCCGCGTGCCCCGCCGCGGCAACATCGGGATCTTCAACCGCTCGCACTACGAGGACGTGCTCGTGGCGCGGGTGCACGCCTTCGCGCCGCCCAAGGAGATCGAGAAGCGCTACGAGTGCATCAACCGCTTCGAGGAGAACCTCGTCGAGACGGGCACGACGGTGCTGAAGTTCTTCCTGCACATCTCGAAGGACGAGCAGAAGCGGCGGTTGGAAGAGCGCCTCGCCGACAAGGACAAGATCTGGAAGTTCGACCTCGGCGACCTGCGCGAGCGCGAGAAGTGGGACGAGTACCAGCAGGCCTACGAGCTCGCGCTGTCGCGCTGCTCGACGAAGTACGCGCCCTGGTACGTCGTGCCCGCCGACCGCAAGTGGTACCGCAACCTCGTCGTCGCCCGCACCATCGTCGAGACCCTGCGGAACATGAGCCCGAGGCCCGCGCCTCCGACCTTCGATCCGAGCACGGTGAAGATCACCTGAGCCCCGCGCGGGCGCTGCGGAGCGCCGCGGCCCTCTGGTAGTGTCGGCCGTCGCGCGGGCGCGGCGGGTGCCCGACCCGCGCGGTCCCGCGGCGTCGGAGGTGCGTCGTGCAACGAAGGTGGTTGGCTCCGCTGGTGCTGCTGGGTGCGTTGTCGGTGGGGCGCGGCGCGGGGGCGCAGACCCCGGGCGAGGGCCCGTCGGTGGCCGACCGCGCCGAGGCGCGGCGTCACTTCCAGCTCGGGGTGGCGGCCTACACCCGGGGCCAGTGGGCCCCGGCGCTGGAGGAATTCCGGAGCGCGTACCGCCTCGCGCCGCACCCCTCGGTGCGCGTCAACATGGCCAACTGCTACGACCACCTCGACCGCCCCTCCGAGGCCATCCTCAACTTCGAGCAGTTCCTCGCCGAGAGCCCGACGGCCCCCGAGGCGCAGATCACCCAGGTCGAGGCGCAGATCAGCGCGCTGCGCACCCGGGTCGGCGAGCTCCAGATCACCGTCGTGCCCTTCGACGCGATGGGCCTCGCGGTCACCCTCGACGGCCAGGCGATCTCCCTCGGGCGGCCCGCCCACGTCGCGCCGGGTCACCACGTCATCGAGGCGCTCGGCGAGGGCTTCGCGACCGCGCACCGCGAGGTCGACGTCGCCGCGGGCCAGGCCCAGGTGATCAACCTCGCGCTCGCGCGCAACGCCCCGGCGGCGGTGCCCGTCGTCGAGCCCCCCGCGGTGCCCGCGGTCGCCGA
>JAQBQI010000026.1 GCA_028287085.1 Myxococcaceae bacterium | reverse complement strand
ACCGCGAGGGCGCGGCCGACGCGCGGCGCGAGGCGGCGCGGCGCTGACGCGGCGGGCGGGGGCCCGGATCGTCGCCCCGCGGGACCACAACCGGCGTCGCGGATTGACAAGGGTCGGCCCGTCTTCCTATAGGGATCTCCCGTGCACCGGTTGGTGCGCGGCGGCCCCATCGCCATCGCGCACCTTCCGGCGGTACCCATTCCCCCCGCGCGACACGGAAACATCGGCCCCCCACCGCCCCCGCATTCGTGCCCGGGTAGTGGACTTCGGTGCGCTCCGCGGGCGACAGGGGACGGCGGGTTCGAAGCAGGATTCCGGAGGCGAACGATCCGATGAGCGCCAAGCGTACGAAGTTCATCTTCACCACCGGCGGCGTGGTGTCTTCCATCGGCAAGGGCCTCGCGTCGGCGTCCATCGGGGCGCTGCTCGAGGCGCGCGGCCTGCGCGTCACCTTCGTCAAGCTCGACCCGTACATCAACGTCGACCCCGGCACGATGTCGCCGTACCAGCACGGCGAGGTCTACGTGACCGACGACGGCGCCGAGACCGACCTCGACCTCGGCCACTACGAGCGCTTCACCAACGCGCGCCTCACCCGCGCCAACAACCTCACCACCGGCAAGATCTACCAGTCCGTCATCTCGAAAGAGCGGCGCGGCGAGTACCTCGGCGCGACGGTGCAGGTGATCCCGCACATCACCGACGAGATCAAGGCGCGCGTGCGCGAGGCCACGGCCGGCGCCGACGTCGCCATCGTCGAGATCGGCGGCACGGTCGGCGACATCGAGTCGCTGCCCTTCCTCGAGGCGGTGCGCCAGCTCAAGCTCGAGGCCGGCGCCACCAACGCCGTCAGCGTGCACGTCACCCTGGTGCCGTGGATCGGCGCGGCCGGCGAGCTCAAGACCAAGCCCACCCAGCACTCGGTGAAGGAGATGCGCGAGATCGGCATCCAGCCCGACGTGCTGCTCTGCCGCACCGACCGCCCGCTGTCGCAGTCGATCAAGGAGAAGATCTCCCTCTTCTCCAACGTGCCGACCGACATGGTCATCGCCGCGCTCGACGTGACCTGCCTCTACGCGCTGCCCGCCGCGCTGCACGCCGAGCGCCTCGACGACCTGCTCTGCGAGCGCCTCAACATCTGGTCGCGCCTGCCCGACATGGCCCCGTGGCAGCGCGTCGTCGAGCGCTTCACGCGGCCCACCAAGGGCGCCGTGCGCGTCGCCGTCGTCGGCAAGTACGTGCACCTGCGCGACTCGTACAAGAGCCTCAACGAGGCGCTCATCCACGCCGGCATCGCCAACGACTGCCGCGTCGAGCTGAACTTCATCGACAGCGAGGCCCTCGAGGCCTCCGCCGACGAGGTCACCCGCGCCCTCGGCGACTGCGACGCCATCCTCGTCCCCGGCGGCTTCGGCGAGCGCGGCGTCGAGGGGAAGATCAGCGCCATCCGCTACGCCCGCGAGCGCAACATCCCCTTCTTCGGCATCTGCCTCGGCATGCAGCTCGCCGTGGTCGAGTTCGCCCGCCACGTGGCCGGCATCGCGCGCGCCAACAGCGCCGAGTTCGACCCCGCGGCCCCGTCGGTGATCGACCTCATGCCCGAGCAGCGCGGCGTGCGCGACAAGGGCGCCACCATGCGCCTCGGCGCCTACGCCTGCGTGCTCGCGCCGGGCTCGGTCGCGGCCGAGGCCTACGGCGCGACCGAGATCTCCGAGCGCCACCGGCACCGCTACGAGTTCAACAACGACTACCGCGAGCCCCTCGTGGCCAAGGGCCTCGTGCTGTCGGGCACCTCGCCCGACAAGAAGCTCGTCGAGATGATCGAGCTCGGCGGGCACCCGTACTTCGTCGGCTGTCAGTTTCACCCCGAGCTGAAGTCGCGGCCGATGGCGCCGCACCCGCTCTTCGTGCGCTTCGTGCGCGCGGGCCTCGAGCGCGCCACCGGCGTCGCGCGGGCCAAGGAGGAGCGGCCCTCGCAGCTGCCCTCCTCCGTCGTGCACTGATCTCACGCCCGGCGCCGACGGGCGTCGCGGGAGAAAGAACCGCAAGGGCGCAAGGGTCGCAAGGATCAGAAGGGATCCTGGGGAGGGCGGGCGCTCGGAGCGTTCGGACGGGCGGGACGAGGCGGTCCCACGTTGGGGCGAATGCCTCGGGCGTCTGAACTTTCAGGATCCCGTCTGATCCTTGCGACCCTTGCGCCCTTGCGGTTCTCTCTCCCACGACGCCCACGACGCCTGCGGCGCCGGAGCCCCCGGGAGAGCTCCCGAGCGCTCGGCAACCCCCTCCCGAGCGCTCGGCAACCCGCTCACCCCGTGGGCTTCGGCAGCTTCACCTTCGCGAGCGCCCGGTGCACCGCCGCGGCGTCCTCGTACGCGATGCCCAGCACGTCGTAGCGCGCGGCCGTGCCCCGCACCGACAGCTTCTCGAAGCCGTGGTCGGCGAGCTGCTGGCGCACCGCCGCGAGCGCCGGCGGATTGCGCCTCTGCCCGGCCTTGCCCCTCGCCAGCCGCGCCGCCGCGCGCAGCTCGTCGAAGGTGAGCGTCGCGAAGGGCACCCGCTCGAAGGCGCGCCCCCGACGAACCCTCACCCTCGTGCGCGCCGGGTCGATCGCCGCCTCGGGGAGCGCGCCGCCCGCGGCCTCCAGGCAGTCGAGCAGCACCGCGAGCTTCGCCGTGCCGTGGCGCTTCTCCGCCGCCGCGTCGAAGTGCCGCGCGACGCGCACGCTGGTGCGGATCGTCTCCAGCGACGCGCTGCCCAGGTGCTTCGCGCTGAAGGCCTTCACGCTGCGAAACCCGCCCGACAGGAACAACGGCGGCTCGTGGTCGACGATGGCACCCACCGCCTCCCACTTGGCGTCCCACTGCTCGCTCTCGGCCGCGCTCGCGGCCTCGAGGGCCTTCAGGGCGCGCTCGAAGTCGCGCTTCAGCGCGAGGTCGGCGATCGCGGCGGGCGAGAGCGTGGGGTCGGACGGGGGGCGGCGCGCGCGGGTCATCGATCGACGATAACAAAGCCCGCCGCGGTCGATCTACGGCGCCTGCCACTCCACCGCCGTCCCGACCATTCTCACGCGCCCGTGGCTGTTGCGGATGGGCCGCGCCTCGACGTCGACCACGGCGTCGGCGTTGGCCTCGCAGGCCGCCTGCTGGAGCGCCCGGCGGCACTGCTCGGGGTGGTCGTCGCTGCACTCGGCGGTGAGCACCGCGATGGCCTCGCGCCCCGTCGAGGGGCCGTGGTCGGTGTGCAGCGCCGGCTCGGCGCAGGGCGTCGGGCGGGGGTTGCGCCGCGCGTTGATGACCTGGAAGTGGTGGTTGGGGCCGCGCGCGCAGCCGAGGGCCACGAGCAGCGCGAGGAGGGCCGTCGGTCGCATGGCGCGCAGGATGCGCGACGCGCCGGGCGGGCGTCTAGCGCCCGTGATGGTGGCGCGGGGGCGGGGCGA
>JAQBQI010000024.1 GCA_028287085.1 Myxococcaceae bacterium | reverse complement strand
TTGCTTCATGACGCGCCGGGTCAGCAACGCGCTGAGGACGGCCCCGAGCGCCCGTCCGATGAGCAGCCAGATGGGTCCCATGTGCCTCTTCTCCCTTCCGGCCCTAGCGGACCGTGTCCGTGGGCGGATGGGGTTCCTCACCGCGGCGGGTGTCTTCACCGCGTACGGCTCGTCCCTCGCTACGGCTGATGTCGTGCTTGGTGTGGCCCATGAGTCCTCCGTGTTGGGTCCGGGGCGTTGGAGCCCGGCAATGTCTACGCCCCACGTCGGACGGAGCCCCGCGTATGAACTGGCCGTAGGCAGCTCGCGGGCGCAAGAAAGTGCCCAATTTGCGAGGTGAACGTGAGCCGTGACCTATCCACAGCCGCGATAGGAATGGGAAATCGCTCGACGCAGGAGCAAAACGCGGTTATCCACACGTCATCCACACGCCGACGCCCCACCAGACCACGAGGACGCCCTGTAGAAACAAGACGTAGAGCCGTTCTGTACGAACGTCCGTGGACTCGTCCACATTGGCCGCCATGGCGCAGCTCGGTATCTCTCTCGGCGTGGCAACGGACAGCTGGACCCCATCGCGACGGATGCAGGCCGCCGCGACCGCCGAACGCGAGCGCGTGCACCGAGAGCTGCAGCGCCTCGTCGAGCGTGAGAGAGAAATCGCCGACGAGCTGGTAGCGGTGCGAAGCGCCCGCGCCCAGCTCGAAGACGAGCTGACCATGCTCAACCGGTTCGCCCACGCCGACGAAGGCACGATGGCGCCGCGCCCGCAGCTTCGCGCCGTCCCTCAGCCCCCTTCCGATGTCCCGCCCACGGGAGATGGCGCGCACATCCTCCGCGGCGCGCGCATCCGCGAGACCGCCGTGCGACTACTCGCCTCCACGGCCCACGCCGACGAAGCCGTCCACTACCGCACCTGGTTCGAGCTACTCACCAGCCAGGGCTACACGCCGGCAGGCAAAGACCCTCTCGCGACCTTCCTCACGCAGCTGTCGCGCTCCCCGGTCGTCCGCCGCACGACCTCGGCCGGGATGTACGAGCTCGACCTGAACTTCCCCGAGACCGCCCAGCGACGGGTAGACCATCTGCGCGAAGAACTCACCCAGGCGCAGAACCTGCCTTCCGACGCCAGCATTCAGGACATCGACGCTGCCCGCGAGCGCCGCGCCGCCCTGACCGCCGACATCGAAGCGACCGAACGCGCAATCGAAGAGGCGCGTCGCTCACTCGGCGCGAACTCGACCGCCTAAGTCCTGGGCGGACAGAAGGCGGCTACGGGGAGAACCCCTGGAGTGCCGCACCTCGCGATGCGATGCACCAGAACATTGGCTCTACGGTTCGGGCGACGTACGCTTTGCCGATGGGCGACAGCGCCGCGCTTCCCACCCCGCATGAAGACATGACCGACGAGGCTCTCGAAGCCTGGGAGCGCAGCCTCGCCACGCCGACGAACTATCCGGTTCGGCACTCGCCCACGAACCCGCGCGAAGAAGGACTGCCTCTCCCGCTGGTGACGTTCACCCGTTAGCGGCATGAACCGTGCCCGCCGACCAGGTCCGCAGCTCCCTCAGTAGCCGCGCAGCAGGCAGGGCGTCGGTCGCGAGTCGCGCTCGTCAGCTTGCCGCCAGCTCGGGCCCAGGTTTGGAGCAGCCCCGTGTAGTTGCTCATCAGGGCGCAGGTTGGGCGGCGATGTCGCGCCCTCCGTCAAGTATGCGTCCGATGCGACGGCCCTCGCGTTCGTCGTCAGGCAACAGTTCCTCCAACCGTTCGGGACTACGGCACGTTACCCGCAGCAACGCAGTCGGGCTTGCCTCGCGTTCGCGCGGCGGTTCGTGCTTTCAAGTCACTGCGTATGAGCGGGTCCGCAGCCAATCAAACGGAACGCAGGAGTCGCGCTTATCGGTAGCGTAGGACGCCGATAAACGGGAGCGTAGACAACCGCTAACCCCGCGTTTTGCAGGTAGAACTACACACGTATCCCAAGTTGCTGAATGGCTAGGTCTTCCGCGACTGGTACCCGCTCGAAGCGGACGCGGCTCCCTGACTCCGTCGCCCATGGTCCGCGAGCCTCTGCGGTCGCCTCGGACGCCTGGCTTGGGTCCAGGGGATAGAGCAGCATCCCGGCGGCGCGGCCGCCCGGGTCGAGGCGACTGAGGTAGCTGGCGAGCTGGTAGAGGTCACCTCGGTCCACGCCGGCGGGGCGCTCGGGCCAGACGTTCGCCAGGCGCTTGTACTTCGCATCGATGACCGCGACCAGCTCATCGCCGTCGCGGACCACGATGTCGGGCTTGATGCGGCCCAAGCCGACGTCGCGGATATCGCGCTCAGCGGTCGATGTGAGCAGGAACGTCCGCACACCCGAGGTGGTGCCGTGCTCCACAGAGAAGGCCGGGAAGGCTTCGCGGACGCAGTGCACGAGGAAGAGCTCCCACAGCTCCGCAACGTCCAGCAGCAGGCCTTCGGTTTGACCTGCTTCCGCCGTGGCGCCGAACCCCTCCTGGCGAGCGATGCGCCACGACAACTCGGCTGCTTCCTTGAACGGGCGCGTGATGGGCGTGTATCGGATGCGCCGCAGGTCGCCCAGAGATGGGACCTGCGGACGCGCGCCGACGGCAGCGGTGAGCATCGGGAGGACCTCGTTGACCCGGGGCGTGCGCCAGCGGTTGTGGCCG
>JAQBQI010000009.1 GCA_028287085.1 Myxococcaceae bacterium | reverse complement strand
GGTCGCCGCCGACGACCTCGACGCCGCGCTCGGCGCGGGCGCCGCCGACAACCGCGTCGCCGACTGGAACCGCGACGACCGCAGCATCCAGGCGTGGATCGAGGAGTCCTCGCGGCACGCCGACGTGGTGCTGCTGCGCGGCCACCGCGAGCGCGGCGAGTGGACGCTCCGCTGCATTCGGCAGGCGGAGCTCGTGGTCTTCGTGAGCCGCGCGCTCGCGGCGCCCGACGCGGCGCCGGGGCCCGACGAGGTCGCGCGGGTGCTCCCGGTCGACGCCGTCGCGAGGGAGCGCGACTGCCGCATGGTGCTGCTGCACGACGCCGGCGAGTCCGAGCCGCGCGGCACCCGCGAGTGGCTCGACCGCTGGCCCGCGATCAAGCAGGTGCACCACGTTCGGCGCGGCGACGAGGCGCACTACGGCCGGCTCGCGCGGCACCTCACGGGCGCGGCGGTCGGCCTGGTGCTCGGCGGCGGCGGGGCGCGCGGCCAGGCGCACCTCGGGGTGCTCAAGGCCCTGCGCGACTGCGGCGTGCACGTCGACGCCGTCGGCGGAACGAGCGCCGGCGGGGGCATCGCGGCGCTCTCCACCTACGAGGGCACGACCTTCGAGCGCACCCGCGACACGGTGTGGGAGGCCTTCGTGGAGATGGCGCCCTTCAGCGCGTACTCGCTGCCCTTCCACTCGGTGATGAGCAAGCCCGCGGTCGAGGCGCCCGCCAAGGTGATCGCGGGCGACCGGCTCATCGAGGACCTCTGGCAGCCCTTCTTCTGCGTGTCGTGCGACATCAGCCGGCGGCGCAAGGTGGTGCACCGACGGGGCAAGCTCTGGAAGGCCCTCTGCGCGACCACGGCGCTCCCCGGGGTGCTGCCGCCGGTCGTGATGCGCGGGATGATCCTGGTCGACGGCGGGGTGGTCGACAACATCCCCATCGAGCCGATGCGCGAGCTCACGCGCGGCCCGCTGATCGTGGTCGACGTCGGCGCCCCCAACGACGACCTCGTCGACCGCAACGTGCTCGACCTCCCGCTCAACGCGACGGTGATCCTGTCGCACGTCCACCCCCTGCTCGACCCCATCACGGTGCCCAACCTCCTCACCGTCGTGATGAGCACCATGGACCTCGCCGACAAGGTCCGTCACCGCGAGCGGCCCGACCTGCTCATCCGGCCCGACGTCGGTCGCTTCGGGCTCACGGAGTTCGAGTCGCAGCGCGAGCTCATCGAGGAGGGCTACACCGCGACGGTCGCGGCCCTCCGGGGCCTCGCCGCCTCCGACCCCGCGGCCTTCGCTCGCCTCGGCGCCAGCCCGGCGGCACTCGACGCGCTGACCCTCACCGACCCCGCGCTGATGGCGACCCTGAAGGCGCAGCGCGAGGGGCGCACCGCCGACGCCCGGGCGAAGCGCGCCGTGCTCCGCGCGGTCGGCACCTTCGTCGTCGGCCTGGCCCTGGCCGGGGCGCTGCAATCTCCCGGCATCGTGCCCCTCGCGCTGGTGCTCTCGCTGCTCTCGCTGCTCGCGGCCATCGTCGGCCCGCGGGTGCGCGCGCGCCTGCCCGCCCCCGCCACCCGGCGGCAGTCCGTCCCCGTTCCCGCGTCGGCAGGGTGGGCCGACGCGCGGCGGCGCATCGCCCGCGCGTACTTCGTCGTCTGCGCGGCGCTCGCCTTTGCGGGCCCGGTGGTCGCGTGGCCCCGCTTCGTGGAGTTCGCCGCGAGCCCCAAGCGCGCGCAGCTCGTCGCGCTGCTCGAAGCCGGCGGCGTCCCCGGGGCCGAGGCCCTGGTCGTCGGCGCGCTCGTCGTCGGGCTCGCGCTGAAGATGGCGGTGTTCACGGCCTGCGCCGCCGTGCTGGCGTGGCGCGGCCGCGGGCGGCCCTTCCCCCTCGTGCTCGCGGCGGGCGTGCTGGCCTACGGCGTCGGCATCGGCCTCCCCCTCGACGGGCCGCCCGCGGCCGGCGCGTGGGTGCTCGACCTCAACGTGCTCGTCGCGATGGGCACGATCGCGCGCGCCACCCTCACGCTGCCGCAGGAGCAGTTCGTGAAGCCCTGGCGGCGGGCCCTCTTCGCCGCGTGGCTCGCCGTCGAGTGGCTGGTGCTCACCCCGGTCTTCCTGCCCTGGAGCGGGCTCCGCGGTCACTCCCTCGCGAGCGACCTCGCGCAGGTGGCCTTCCTGGTCGCGGGCCTGATGGCGATGGGGTCGCGCTACGTCGAGCAGCACGCCGAGGGCCGGCAGCAGCTCAAGTGGTTCATGTGGGGCATCGCCACGAGCGCCGGGGCCTTCGTGGTCAAGCTCTTCCTCGGCCACGACCTCACCGGCGAGATCTTCTCGCGGGTGATCTACCCGCTGCTCCAATGCAGCACCGCACTCGCCCTCGCCGTCGCCGTCATCAAAGACCAGCGTCTGTGGCGCCTGCAGGAGATCCTGCCGAAGTTCTTCGGCTGGGCCTTCGCGGCCGCGACGGCGGGCGCGCTGTCGGTGCTGCTCGGCCGGATCGCGGTGCCCGCGTGGGCGCAGCGGGGGGGCAGCCCCATCGCGGCGACGCTCGCCTGCGTGGTGGCCGCGCTGGTCTGCACCGCCCTCGGGCGGGCCCGGCTCGCGCGCGCGGTGGGCTACCTGCTCTTCCCCGGGGGCAACCGCGAGGAGGCCGGCGCGCTCGGCCGCGACGCGCTGGAAGACGCCACCACCGCCCCGGAGCTGACGTGGGCCGTCGAGGGCGCCTTCGCCCACGGCTGGCCGGGCAGCGTCGTCACGGTCTTCGTGCGCGCCGCGGGCCCCGACGACGGGCCCATCGAGGCGCAGCACGGGCTCGCCGCGCTGCTGGGCGAGCGGCCGAGCGAGGCGGCCGGCGAGCGCGCCCCGGCGAC